>NZ_JAXUHN010000071.1:0-76970 GCF_035916875.1 Methylomicrobium sp. Wu6 | reverse complement strand
GGTGGAGAAATACATTGCTGCCTACAACACGGGAGCGCAACCTTTCGTTTGGAAGAAACGCGAAGTCGTTGGCAGCCAGATCAAAAATACAATCTCTAACTTATGCAATTAGACACTAGTATGGCCTTGATTAGCGATCTTAGCGCTGCAGACGTGACGAAGCCAATTATTGTAAGCTCTCTTCTCATTGCAGCATCCGCAATAATTAAACATTAATTTCATGCTCCTGGTCCGGAAATCGGCCAAAACAACCTTTGATTCCTTTTACCACGGCTACATATAAGCCACTATTTCATAAAAATCAGTGGGTAAGGTGTTTAGTCATAAATCCGTTCGGAAATATCGCCCCCAAAGTGGAAATTAGCTTTTAGAAAAAATAGGTCAGAGCCTTGCGTAAGTCCGAATCCCAAACCGAATGAAGACCGGATAGCGTCGAACAATACTGTATGTATAGTAGGAATTACATAATGCTGTTGCTGACCGATAGGAGTTACATCATTGACTTGTCCAGGGGCGCCGTAAATTTGTAACCCCAGGCGTGTCCGATCGGTCATTTGGTAACTCGCTTCGCCACGATAACCAATTTCGAATACCTCGTTGCGATCGGCGCCGACGATTACCTTTTCGATATCCGGAGCATTCACAATAAAGGTCCAATTGCCCACATCCTTTTGCAGAGTCAACATAACTTCGGCCTCGACCTGGTCGTCATCGAATTTAGAACTCCACCACTCAATTTCGCTATACCATCCTATGTCAACAGGGAGTTCTCCGGCTTCAGCGAACTGGCCGCGGAAACGGAATTTCGAGCCGGCGTATTGCAAATCCTGCCCATCAGGACGCGCAAGATTCAAATAGTAAGCGAAATCAATCTTATCGGTAATACCATATTCCAGCTCCATAGCATAGCGCATCATACTTTGGCTGGCGAATGTTGATGAAGTACCGCCTTCTCCTTCCTTATGTCCTGCCACGATATAGCTCGAGAGTAACTCGGGATCAAGATTGCCTTTGCCTTGCGTCTGATACCCGTAAACTTGGAATTCGAAGGGATCGACATCGGCGTATGCCTTCGTATCAACGCCTGCGACGAAGATACCGCAAATAAAAAGAGGCAACACGGCAAGAGACCTGTGTGATCTATTTAGAAATGTCAGCTCGTTCTTATTCATTTCATTCGGCAGGAGGCAGATGTAGTAATCTTGTAATTGCTATTGTAAATGATTCTCATTAGGTCTACAATTCATTTGAATGGTCTTGCGGAGTTTTATTTACTCAATACCAATTTCAACACCTCAGGTTTTGAGAGCTTATCAACTTACACAAGAGAATCACACATGAAAATGAAGGTAGGTAGATACCTGTTATGCGGGCTGGCATTGGTCAGTGCTACAAAGAACATTAATGCTGGAGAGCTTATCGATCCCCCTGTATTCGCCAGCAGCAAAGGCGACAAAACGCTCGATTTGCTCATGATTGCTAAACCGACAATTATTGACGCGTTGCCTGGGGTTACGGGTTGGGCCTATGAAATTTGCGAACGCAAATATAGTGTGGAAAACACCTGTCCCCCAGACAAGTCAAATCCAAATCCTTATGGCGGAGCGCGTTTACAAGTAAACCCCGGCGATACGTTGAAAATACATTTCGTCAACAAACTGCCGATGATATTGGATTCATCGCATAGCGAAGAGCCCGGCGAGGAATTTTTGGCTCAAAATCCAACCAACATCCATACACATGGCATGTTGGTAGCGCCTGGTTTACCTTCACCTACGGCGATAAATCCTCTGTTCGGCGACAGCGTTTTTGTTCTTACGTTTAATTCGGCGAACGGCATGCCTGATATAATGCCAACCTCGCATATACATGGGGATGTGCGTACCGATACCACTGACTATCAAATTAAGATACCCGATAGTCATCCTTCGGGTTTGTACTGGTTTCATCCGCATGCGCATGGTATTTCGTTGAATCAGGTTACTGCCGGTCTTTCGGGTATCATCACCGTTGGCTCTGTTAATGACTATCTTCGTGGAATGCCGGGCAATATCGCCACTCGCCATTTAATTCTCAAGGATATTCAGGTTAATGGCGATCAAAGCGTGAACGATGAAGAAGATCCGGACTTCTGCACTTCACCATCGGCTGTAGCCGGTTTATGCAATGGCGATAATGGCGGCAAATGGTATTTCAGCGTGAATGGTCAATTAAATCCGACTATCACCGTCAACTCGGCAGGACAAATATGGCGGATTACCAATGCTTCTGGTAGCGCGACCTACGAACTGCAATTGACGAAAAGTGTCGATGGCACACCCACATCTACAACGGGTATGGCGATGCAGGTATTATCAATTGACGGCATTAGCGTGACGCCAGTTACCGGCACATCCAAAGGCGGTTTTAAACAAATCGGCGGAGCAAAATTCCGCCATATTGCTTGTCCAGGGGTAACCTCTAAAAATCCATCGGCTGTCTGTGCAACTAGTCTGCATATGATGCCTGCTTCCCGAGCCGAAGTCTGGGTGGTGAATCGCAATGCGCAGGGTCATATGATCAAAGCAGACGGCAGCCAGGCTATTCTGCAAACGATTGGTTATTCTACAGGTCAAGATGCTGACAATTGGCCGGCCGTCAAATTGGCACAGGTCAATTTTTCCGGCAACGCCCCTTTACACAATACTCCAGTGCTTGATGTCCATGATAAAAAGCATGATGCTACGGGTCTACAGCTCAAGGCGATAGCAAAAGAGCTTGCTACAGCCAATCAGGCGGTTGGGCCAAGCTCAGCCTGCAAACCTTTACCAGTTGGTTGGAAACGACGTATTTTCTTCGGCTATCCACTGAGCAACAATTTCGGCATAGGCTTTGAACTTATCGATCAACATGGGGCTACTGTACCGGGCAGTTTCCAGGATGTCTCGGCATTTCCAAATGCAGAAAAGACCATTTGCTTACCTTTGGGAACAGGCAATACACCGGTGTATGAACATTGGGAAGTGATCAATCTAACCGGAGAGGATCATAATTTTCATATCCATCAGACCAAGTTCCGGGTATTGACCCGTGGGGAAATAGAGGGACAAGCTTTAAAACGAAATGAAAGCGGCATTCTTCAGGATAGTGTCCCTTTGCTGACCGGTGATGAGGGTTGCGATGGGACTGTCGCCAGTTGGAGAAGTGGCGCGTGTCATACCTCGCCTATAGATGTGGAAATTCCCTTTGCCATTGCGGGTGATTTTGTTTTTCATTGTCATATATTGGAGCATGAAGACGGCGGCATGATGGCAACTATTCATGTCGCCAGTTCAAGTGATTCGAAAGCCTCCTACATTCAAAATGGCTACTTCGGCATGGGTCATCATTAAACCCGTTTTGAGACAGTTTGGCTACGATTGACACCATGGGTGTGAGTAGGTCCAGGTCATAAACCTCCGACGTTTGCAGCACGCCACGACTGGCTGGTTTAGGAAGGCGTAAAATCGTATTTGATCGGCAGTTATGGGTCAGTTTTTACCACTGGATTGAGAAAATTCCGCCACTCGCTTATGTTATCGCAAAAGCTATTAGGCAAGCAGTTAACTCGGTTTTCCGTTCCATTGCGCCTCAAACCCCGTGTGCGCCACGACCGGCGAAATCCGCCCGGCCAGTATTTTTGTCGCGGTGCTGGGGGCGTCCAATTACACGTTTGCCGAAGCCACCCGTAGCCAGAGTCTGCCGGATTGGTTGGGCAGTCATGCTCGAGCCTTTGAGTTTTTCGGCGGCACCCCGCAGCTGTTGGTCCCCGATAATCTGAAAAGCGGGGTCAGCAAGGCGTGCCGTTATGAACCGGAGCTCAATCCGGCCTATCAGCAATTGGCGGCCCATTACGGCGTCGCCGTGATGCCGGCCCGGCCTTATAAACCCAAGGATAAAGCCAAGGCGGAAGTCGGCGTACAGATTGTTGAGCGCTGGATCCTGGCCAAGCTGCGCCAGCAGACGTTTTTCTCGCTGGCCGAACTGAATCACTGTCTTCAGGCGCTCTTGACCGAACTCAACCACAAACCATTCAAGCAGTGGCCTGGCAACCGTCGGCAGTGGTTTGAGCAAGTGGACAGGCCGGCGCTGAAGCCGTTGCCCAAACAGGCGTATCAATTTGTCGATATCAAGACGGCCAAGGTCGCTATCGATTATCACATCCCCTACGACCGACACCTGTACTCGGTCCCGCATCATTGTGTCGGCGAAGCGGTAGAAGTTCATGCCGGCGAGCATTTGCTGGAAGTTTATTTTCATCACCAACGCATTGCGTCCCACGTCCGTAAATTTTACCCCGGCACCACCACCGATCCCGCCCATAGGCCGGAGAAACACGCCAAGCATCAACAATGGACGCCAGGGCGATTAATGAACTGGGCACAGGCCTTGGGACCTGAAGTCCTGATTTGGGTCAAGACTCAATTACAGCGCCAACCGCATCCGGAACAGGCGTACCGGGTTTGCCTGGGCTTGCTCAATCTTCAGCGGAGCTTCCCGGCTCAGCGTTTGAACCAAGCCTGCGCCATCGCTAACCGAGCAGGCTTGTACCGATTGAAAAATATCACGGCCATTCTGCAGAGCAACCGGGATAGGTTGCCGGAGTCGACGCCGCTGCAAGCGACTTTATTGCCGCAAGCCCATGACAATATTCGCGGCCCCCAGAGTTTTCATTAACACCGGATTGCCCATCAGCACACGATGGGCGGCACCTCTCTCTTTTTTATACCACAGGAAAAACAGATGATTGAACAAACCCTCAGCCAACTGCGGCAACTGAAACTGACCGGCATGGCCGGCGCCCTGCAAACGCAACAAGAACAGCCCGGCACCTATCAAGGACTGGCCTTTGCCGAACGCCTGCAACTGCTGGTCGACCAGGAAAATCAGGAACGGCAACAGCGGAAACAGGAGCGCCTGATCCGAACCGCTCAATTTAAACTCAAGGCCCACGCCCAGGGCATCGATTATCAGCACCCCAGAGGCTTGCAGCAAGCCCAGATGGCATCACTGCTGATGTGCGACTGGCTGAACAAAAACCAGAACCTGCTGCTGACCGGCCCTTGCGGCAGCGGTAAAACCTATCTCGCCTGCGCACTCGGTCATCAGGCCTGCTTGAAAGGTTACAGTGTCCGCTATGTCCGGTTGTCCCGTCTCGTCCTGGCGCTCACCCAGGCCAAGGCCGACGGCAGCTACAGTCAAATGCTCAAAACCCTGGCCAACTTCGACTGTCTGATCCTTGACGACTGGGGCTTGGAACCCTTAACTGCGGCGACCCGCAATGATCTGATGGAAATCATGGATGACCGGCACGAACAGTCCGCCACGGTCATTATTAGTCAATTGCCCACCGATCAATGGTATCAGGCCATCGGCGACAACACCCTGGCCGATGCCATTTTAGACCGGCTGATGCATAACGCGCATCGCATCAATTTGAAAGGGGAATCGATGCGAAAAAAATTAAATTCATTGACCCAAGTTGAACACTTGGGGTAAAAATTTACTGCCACGGATGCGTTAGGATTTTAGCTGTTCAAATTGACCAGAATCGGTGTTCAAATTAATCAGAATACGCAGGCTGCTAACAAATACCGCAGACTTGTTGGTATTGGACGGAACATTGCCGGGCATCAGCGGTATAGATTTGGCGCAAATTCTCAGATTCAAAATTCATAGTGAGTCATTACCGATCATACTGTTGACCGCATATAACCCGGAAGCGGACAAACCTTCGGCCCTAGAAATCGGTATAGACGATTATATGATCAAGCCGTTTTCACCAAATGAGTTCATGACACGAATACAAAAAGTGTTGGGCAGACGGTTGAGCAACGGACATACCGAGCATCTTAAGATTGGAGACCTGATCCTGGATCTCGAGGAGCGGCAGTTGCTAATCGGCGACAGGCGGCTGGATCTCACTCCCATCGAGTTCAAGCTTCTTGAGTTCCTGATGCGCTATCCGGATAAGGTACATACTCGGAATGAGTTATTGGAAGAGGTCTGGGGGCGCAGTATCTATATTGAAGTGCGCACGGTTGATCAACAAATCCGGCGCTTGCGCGCGCGGCTTTCCGAATATGGCCGAGAAGAGCTTATACAAACTGTTCGAGGGTTAGGCTATAGGTTTTCCGTTATCAGAACATTGAATTAAGCGACTTGCCTCACGAGATACACCGCATGACTCGTGGTCAGGGTAGTCGATATTTGGACAGGGCATTGTTGATCCCGACCTTCGAGCATATCGACGCTGGGTTCTTCACGGGCTTTTGACATGGAAGCGCTGCTGGATGCCATTACCGAAGTCGTGATACTGGTTCCCTTGCGAGAAAATCAGAGCCATTGCCAACAGTATTCGGCATGCCGATTCCAAAGCCGTATCGCTGTACGGCTTCGAAAATGTAAAACAGCGTGGAATATTTGCCAGTTTTGGCAAAAAAGAGCGTCCAACTTTTCCAGTAATAATCTCTATCTTATTATTTTTAAATGTAAGATGACATTTTTGACCGAAAAAACAGTGCTGAATAGTGGAAAAAATTGGGGGGTGGGGTGCGCCAGGAAAAAATGTCACAACTCGGCAAAATGACGTCAGCAGATAAGTTGGCGAGTCAGTCTTTAGAATTTGGATTTAGGAAGGCTAACGGTGATTAGAAAGAATTGGCGCTTTCGGCCGAGGCTGTGTCAAAACGCATGACCTAATACTTTAAAAGCGAATACTCTTCCATTGAGTAAGCAGAGATGGGTAATTTCCTTAATAGTTAACTCCACATTGCCCCATATTTATTTCAATATCTGGAACGATTACTCCACAGTCTTTTTAACTTTTGAGTTTTGACACAGCCTCGGCCAATACCAGCCGCATCGCACGTATTGATCATTGACTGCAAACCGCTTCATTGCAGCCAGACACAGAATTTGAATCAGAAATCCAGTTGGTTTTTCGCTTCTTTTTTGAGCAAAAAATTAGCAAAAATCTAATGCCGTTTTGCAGCAAATTGTTTGGCTCGTAAAACATGTTCGGCTCCCATGGCATCGCAGATTTCATCAGAACCCAAACGCTATCAAATTAATGTTTCAATATTGTGATTTTATCCCTCACTGTTTGATTTTTTAGCATTGCTAGCGTGACCCATTCTTTCAATTCACCGGCAAAATCAGATAATCCGTCCATTTACGCTTGCCGGCGGCCTGATCTTCGCTGGGCAGCATGGTTTCGTTCCAGCCACCACCTAGGGCCTTGACCAAAAGCACCGAGGTAACAAGCTGATCGCCTTGTAGCAGTACCGCCGTTTGACGGTTGGTGAGAGCCACGGTTTGCGCCACAAGGACATTGATATAATTGACGGTGCCGGCCCGATATTGATTGTTAGTCAGCGCCAGCGCTTCTTCGGCCGATCTTACGGCCTTATCCCGTGAGAGTTTTTCATCTTCCAGTATCCTGAGTGCGGCCAGATTGTCCTCCACTTCCTGAAAGCCGGTCAGCACGATTTGCCGGTATGCGGCAACGCTGGCGTCGTAAGCGTCTATTGCCTGTTTGTATTGGGCGTTCTTGGCACCACCATCGAATAGCGTGAGTGCCGCGCCGGCTGGACCTAACGCCCAATAACGGCGGGCTGTGGTGAAAAGGGTGTCCAGACTGGAGGATTGGTGACCGCTGGTGACGGCTAGATTCAGCGTCGGGTAATAAGCCGCCTTGGCTACACCTATCTGTGCATTGGCGGCGGCGGCTTCCCGTTCGGCTGCGGCAATGTCCGGGCGTCTTTCCAGCAGTTCAGAGGGCAGAGCCACAGGAATGGGTGGTGGCTGTAGATCGAATGACACTTCGGCAATGGTCAGCTCGGCGGGTGTTTTGCCGATCAACACGGCAATCGCGTGTTCCAGTGCGGCGCGCTGTACGCCGAGGGCGATGGTCTGCGCTTGGGCCGATTCCAGCTGGGTTTCGGCTTGCAACACATCGGCCTTGGCGACGACGCCTACCGCGTAACGGTTCTTGGTGATTTCCAGGGTCTTGCTGTAGGCGGCGACGGTTTCCTCCAGAATAACTTTTTGAGCATCCAGCACCCGCAACTGAAAGTAGTTCTGAGCCAAAGTGGCCTGGGTGGACAAGAGCAGCGCCCGCAGAGTAGCGTCGCTAGCCTGAGCCAAGTCTGTGTTGGCTTCCACCTGACGGCGGATGCTGCCCCACAAATCCGGTTCCCAAGCCATGTTCACCGCGGTGCCAAATAAATTTCTAATCCCCGATACCGCCACGCTTTGGCCGCTGGCGGCTTTAAATCGGCTCGTAGTGCCTGTCAACATGGCGGTGGGCAGGAGAGACGACTGCACGGATTGCACCAGATGCTGGGCCTGACGGTACTGAGCTTCGGCCTGGACGATCGACTGGTTGGCTCCGGCGACCTGCTCTTCCAGTTCGTTGAGTTTGGAGTCGTTGAAGATTTCCCACCATTTGCCGGGTAGGCCGGTATCGCGGGGCTGGGCTTGTTTCCAGCCTTTGAGCTCCTTGAATTCGGCAGAAACCGGCGCCTCCGGGCGAACATAGTCCGGGCCGACCATGCAGCCAGTCAGCTGTGCTGTTAAAAACATATAAGCCAGCGGTTGGGTAATGCGAAAATTCATGCAAATCTCGGCGACTGTTAAACGGAGTTGTCGGCTTGGGAATCGGCGCGGTTTATAAATCGGCCGTGCAACCGCGATTGGAATCGGTCCAGATACAGATAAACCACAGGCGTGGTATACAGTGTCAGCATCTGGCTGACCAGCAGGCCACCGACTATGGAGATGCCCAAAGGATGGCGCAGTTCCGCACCGTAGCCGGACCCCAATGCCAGCGGCAATGCGCCAAGCAGAGCAGCCAGCGTGGTCATCATGATAGGTCGAAACCGGTGCAGGCAGGCGCTGAAGATGGCTTCTTCCGCAATTAGGCCTTCTACGCGCTCGGCGTGCAGTGCGAAATCTATCATCATGATGGCGTTTTTCTTGACGATACCGATCAACAGAATCACGCCGATCAAGGCGATTATACTGAATTCGGTATTACAGGCTATCAGCGCCAATATTGCGCCTACGCCTGCCGAGGGCAGTGTGGACAGAATAGTCAGAGGATGCACGTAACTTTCATAAAGTACGCCCAGCACGATGTAAATGCTGAATAAGGCGGCCAAAATCAACAAGGGCTGATTGCTCAAGGATTGCTGAAACGCTTTCGCGGAGCCTTGAAAATTGCCGTGCACAGAGGATGGTACGCCCAAATCCGCCATGGTTTTTTCGATTATTTTCGTCGCATCCGATAGCGAGTAACCAGGTTTTAGATTGAAAGAAATAGTCGCCGAAGCGAATTGACCTTGATGGGTAACCGTCAACGGTGTGTTGGTAGTCTGAAAATCCGCCAACGACGCCAGGGGAATCTGGCTGACCGTGGGTTGCTGGGTGGTCGCGGCAGACTTGATGTAGAGTTGTTTTAAAATCTGCGGGTCATGCCAATATTCGGGCGCCAGTTCCATCACCACATGGTATTGGTTAAGCGATTTGTAAATAACCGAGACTTGCCGCTGACCAAAAGCATCATTCAGCGTGGCATCGATTACAGCCTGATTGACGCCGAAGCGAGCCGCAGCTTCGCGGTCAACCACCAGCGCCACCTGTTGGCCCCTGTCTTGCTGGTCCGTATTGACATCGGTCAGTTCCTTGGCCGTCGTCAACGCCGCGACAATCTTCGGGGTCCATTCCCGCAAATCGCTTAAATTCTCTGCCTGCAAAGTGTATTCAAACATCGCGGACGAAAGTCGGCCGCCGATACGCAAATCCTGCACCGGCTGCAGAAACAGATTAGCCCCGGGTACTGCGGCAAATTGGTTACGCAATCTGCGGCTGATCTCCGAGATCGGCTGGTCGCGTTGGTCGGGCGGCTTTAAAACCGCAAACATACGGCCGGCATTGGTATTTTGCCCTTCCCCGGCAAAACCTACCACATCCACTACGGCCGGATCTTTCTGTAAAATCTCGCCAAATTCAACCAGCTTGCTTTTCATGGATTGAAAAGAAATACCCTGATCGGCCTGAATGGTGCCAAACAACCTGCCGTTATCCTGCACCGGAAAAAAGCCTTTCGGTACGATGCTGTACAAATAGATATTCAACGCAATGCCGGCGAAAAATACCAACAACATCAGCGGCGCATGCCGTAAGGCCCAACGCAGGCTGCGTTGGTAGCCGTCATGCATGTTTTGATAAACATATTCGAAAAATTTCGCGATACGCCCCGGCTTCTGCTCTTGTTCCAGTTGTAGCCAACGTGCACATAGCATCGGTGTGACGGTCAGCGAAACGACCAGTGAAACCAACACGGACGTGGAGAGCGTCACAGCAAATTCGCGAAATAGCCGACCGACAATACCACCCATCAACAAGATGGGGATAAAGACCGCAATTAAGGACAAACTCATCGACAAGACGGTAAAACCCACTTCCCCAGCCCCCACCAGAGCAGCTTTGAAGGGGGAGACCCCTTTTTCAACATGACGCTTAATGTTTTCCAGCACCACAATGGCGTCGTCGACCACGAAACCTGTGGCTATGGTTAGAGCCATCAGAGACAAGTTATCAATGCTGTAATTACAAAGATACATGACGCTACAGGAACCGATCAGGGAAACCGGCACGGCGATAATGGGAATAAACGTCGAACGCAAATTACGTAAAAACAGCAACACCACCAGGATCACCAAGCCGACGGCGATCATTAAGCTGTGTTCAACCTCGCTGACGGAGGCGCGAATGGAGATTGAGCGGTCAACCACCACCGACAAATCGATAGCTGCCGGAATCATGGCCTGCAATTGCGGGAGCATGGCTTTTACGCCTGCCACCGTTTCAAGGATATTCGAGCCCGGTTGTTTGTTGAGGATCAGCAGTACCGAAGGATCGCCGTTTTTTAGGCCAACGTTGCGCAAATCTTCCACGGCATCCACTGCGGTACCGAGATCAGCTATGCGGATCGGTGCCCCATTCCGATAAGCGACGATCATTGACTGGTAGTCAACAGCTTTGTCAGCTTGATCGTTAGCATGAATCTGCCAACGGCGGTCACCTCTTTCCAATGCCCCTTTCGGACGATTGGTATTACTGGCGGATATGGCGTTGCGCACATCCTCAAGACCGACATTGTATTTGGTGAGTGTAGCCGGATTGAGCTCAACGCGAACCGCCGGTAAGGAACCGCCTCCGACCGACACTTGGCCTATACCTGGCAGTTGTGAGATTTTTTGCGCAAGTATGGTCGATGCCGCATCGTACATCTGGCCGCGGCTGAGCGTTTTGGATGTCAGCGCCAGTATCAGAATCGGCGAATCGGCCGGATTCACCTTGCGATAGTTGGGGCGGCTGGGCATATTGAGCGGCAGTAGACTTTGGGCGGCATTGATGGCGGCCTGGACATCACGCGCCGCGCCATCAATATCGCGATCCAGATCAAATTGCAAGGTTATGGAAGTCGATCCCAGCGAACTGCTGGAAGTCATTTCCGAAATACCGGCGATTCGTCCTAAGGCGCGCTCCAGCGGCGTCGCAATGGTCGCCGCCATGGTCTCCGGACTGGCGCCCGGCATGCTGGCGGAAACGGCAATAGTCGGAAAATCCACCTGTGGCAGAGGCGCCACCGGCAAATGCAAAAAGGCAATGAAACCCGCCAATGCCACGCCTATCGTCAGCAGCGTGGTGGCGACCGGACGATAGATGAACAGCGCCGACAAACTCACGATTGGGTTTCCGAGTTTGCCGATGTTTCACTGGAGTGCGGGTCACTACGGAAACGGCGAGCAAGGCCATCCAGACTCAGATAAATAACGGGTGTGGTATATAAGGTCAACAATTGGCTGAGCAGCAAGCCGCCGACCATGGTAAGCCCTAATGGGTGGCGCAGTTCCGAACCGACGCCGCTGCCGAGCATCAGGGGCAGCGCGCCCAGCAAAGCCGACATTGTGGTCATCAGAATCGGCCGCAAACGCAGCAGACAAGCTTGATGAATAGCCTCTCTAGGCTGCAGGCCTTGTTTGCGCTCCGCATCCAGCGCAAAGTCTATCATCATGATGGCGTTCTTTTTGACGATGCCAATCAGCAAGATAATACCGATCACGGCAATAATGCCGAGGTCGTTTCCTGTGAACAATAAAGCCAGCAACGCGCCGACACCGGCTGACGGCAAGGTTGAAAGTATGGTGACTGGATGAATATAACTTTCGTATAGCACGCCAAGGACGATATAAACCGTCACAATCGCCGCCAAAATTAACCACAACGTCCCTTCCAAGGAGGCATTAAACGCCAGTGCCGCACCCTGATAGTCGGTTTGCACACTGAGCGGTAAACCGATCTGTTTTTTGACGGCTTCAATGGCTGCGATCGCGTCACCCAATGCCGCCCCCGGCTTTAAATTGAAGGAGATCGTAGATGACGGAAACTGATCGAGATGATTAATGGCCAGCGCGGTTTGCCGCTCTGCCACTTGTGCCAGTTCGGATAACAAGACCTGCGCGCCACTGCTGGAAGGAACCCGCAGCCTGCTTAGATCTTCAGGGCCGACCTGTGCAGCCGGATTGACTTCAAGCACGACGCGATATTGATTGGATTGTGTAAAAATAGTCGATACCAAGCGTTGCCCATACGCATTGTACAAAGCGTTGTCGATAGCAGCAGTCGTAACACCTAGCCGGCTGGCGGTGGTTCGATCGATATTGATATAGGCTTGCAACCCCTGATTTTGTAAATCGCTGGCGACATCCGCAACATACGGAATGCTGCGCATGGCTTCAACCAGACGTTGCGTCCATAAGCCAAGCTCGGCAAAATCGACGGTTTCTAGTGTGAATTGGTATTGTGTGCGGCTGATGCGGTTTTCCAGGGTCATATCTTGTACCGGTTGCAGATAGATGGCTATGCTCGGGACCTCCGCTAATTTTGGCCGCAATCGCTGAATAATGGCCTCGGCGCTTCCTGAACGCTGACCCCATGGTTTTAAGTTGATTAAAAAGCGGCCACTGTTCAAGGTGGGATTACTGCCATCCACACCGATAAACGATGACAGGCTTTCGACAGCCGGATCGGTCAAAATTGCTGTCGCCAAGGCGGTTTGCCTTTCCGCCATGGCGGCAAATGAAATGCTGGGCGGCGCCTCGGAAATCCCTTGTATCAATCCCGTGTCTTGTACCGGGAAAAACCCTTTAGGCGCAGCGATATAGAGCATGACAGTCAGCGCCATGGTCGCGAAAGCCACCATTAAAACCAGAGCTTGGTGTCTAAACACCCATACCAGACTGCGGCCGTAAGCGTCGCTCACTTGCTTAAAAAAATCGCTGCTTTGCTTATGTGCTGAATGCTCCGGGACTAGCGGGTGCAACATTTTTGCACACATCATCGGCGTCAGGGTGAGCGACACCACGGCCGAGATCAGGATGGACACCGACAGCGTAATGGCGAACTCACGGAACAGACGGCCCACCACGTCGCCCATGAACAGCAACGGAATCAACACCGCCACGAGTGAAATAGTCAGTGAGATAATGGTAAAACCGATCTGTTCCGAACCTTTCAGCGCGGCTTTTAGCGGCGGTTCGCCTTCCTCGATATAGCGGGAAATATTTTCGATCACCACGATGGCATCGTCGACCACGAAGCCACTGGCAATCGTTAGAGCCATCAGTGTCAGGTTGTTGATACTGAAACCGGCCAGATACATCACTGTGAATGTGCCTATCAGCGATAAAGGCACGGCGACCCCAGAAATCAGTGTGGCCGGCAGATTACGCAAAAACAGGAACATCACCAACACCACCAGCGCCACCGCCAGCATGAGTTCAAACTGTACATCGCGGACCGATGAGCGTATCGTCATCGTGCGATCAGTCAACGGCACCACAGTGACCGATCCCGGTAGCGTCGATTGCAAATGCGGTAGCTGTTTTTTGATGCGGTCGACGACTTCGATGACATTAGCGCCCGGCTGGCGCTGGATATTGACGATCACTGCCGCAGTATTGTTGGACCAAGCCGCCAGTTTCACGTTCTCGGCGGCATCGACCGCATTGGCGACTTCGCGCAAAAACACCGGTGCATTATTACGATAGGCGATCACCAGATCGAGGTATTCCGCCGCTGTACGCAACTGATCGTTGTTATCAATAATGGCCGAACGCATCGGGCCGTCAAACATGCCTTTCGGTTGATTGATATTGGCCGCAGAAATCGCGCTGCGCAAATCGTCGAGACTGAGTCCATAAGCCGCCAAAGCTTTATCATTCGCCTGGATTCGCACTGCCGGTCGCTGACCGCCGCTAATGCTCACCATGCCGACACCCGGCAATTGGGAAATTTTCTGGGCCAGGCGGGTATCCAGCATGTCTTCGACTTTTGATAGCGGCAAGGTGGCTGAACTGACCGCCAGTGTCAGGATGGGTGTATCGGCCGGGTTGACCTTGTTGTAGATCGGCGGCAAGGGCAGATCGGTCGGCAAAAAATTCGTGGCGGCATTGATGGCGGCCTGCACAGTCTGCTCGGCGACATCCAAATCCAGTTCGAGATCAAATTGCAAGGTAATCATCGAAGCGCCGCCGGAACTGCTGGATGACATTTGCTTCAAGCCGGGCATTTGCCCGAACTGGCGTTCAAGCGGGGCAGTAACAACAGACGTCATCACTTCCGGGCTGGCGCCTGGATAAAGGGTTGTGACCTGTATAATCGGATAGTCGACTTGCGGAAGTGCAGAAATTGGCAGTAACCGGTATGCTAGTATGCCGACGAATAGTAGCGCCACCATCAGCAATGAGGTGGCGACCGGCCTGAGGATGAAGGTGCGGGAAGGATTGAATCCGGGTGACTGATCTTTCGAAATCGACATCATCGGGAAAAACTGCCGGCTGGGGTTTGCCGTCCTTTCTGATTGGACGCAGGCTGTAGAGGTTTGTTATCCAGTTTGACGACGTTAACCTTGCTGCCTTCTCGAAGTTTATCGCCGCCCTCGATCACCAACTTTTCGCCAGGGATCAGTCCCTCGAGAATAGCAACAATTTCGCCCTCCACTGCGCCTGTTTTTATCAGCCGTACCGAGATGGTACTGTCATCATTAACAACATATACGAAAGCCCCATTGGCGCCGCGCTGGATCGCCGCAGTTGGCACCAGGGTTGCCGAACTTAAGGTATCCAGTTTCATTTTGATGTTGACGAACTGATTGGCAAATAGGGCTCTGTTTTCATTATCGAATTGGGCCTTGAGCTTGAGAGTGCCGGTAGTGGAGTCGATCTGATTATCCACTGCCAATAGTTTGCCGGTAGCCAGCTTATTAACACCGGCCCGGTCATAGGCATCGACGCCGATACTCTCACCGGAATGCCAGCGGTTCATCACAGCCGGCACCACGTCTTCCGGCAGGGTAAACACCACCGAAATAGGCTGAGTCTGGGTGATCACCAGCAGACCATTGCTATCGCCGGCGTGGACGATATTGCCCTGATCGATCAGCCGCAAGCCGATGCGACCTTGAATCGGAGCCGTTATTCGTGCATAGATGAGCTGCAGTTTGGCATTATCGACCTGAGCCTGATCCATCTCGACAACACCTTGATATTGTTTGACCAGAGCCGCCTGGGTAGCGGTCTGCTGGGCGGCGATCGAGTCTTGTTCCAACAGGATTTGGTAGCGGTTCATGTCGATCTCCGCATTTTTCAGCAATGCCTGATCGCGCAGCAACTGACCTTCTGCCTGTTTCAATTGGACTTGAAACGGCCGGGGATCGATTTCAACCAGCAGATCGCCTTGGCGGACTAATTGTCCTTCAGTAAAAGCGACTCGTATAAGCTCGCCATCGACCCGTGAGTGAACGGTGACGGTGCGAAGGGCGGTCACAGTGCCCAGTCCGCTCAGATAAATCGGCATGTCGCCCTTGTAGGCGGTAACTGCTCCTACACTGACAGGCGGATTTTTCTGCCAATCACCATTAACACTCCTTTTCTCTGCCGTTTGCCGCGATCCATGATCTTGACCTTGCGCGGTGGGCTGCCGAAATGAATAGACAACGGCGGCAGTGATCATAAGCAGCAGTAGCCAGAATAGCCAACTAGGCCGGCACCTTGACTGTGATGCTGCTAAATCGACGTGACGCTTATCTTGATTCATGGTGATGGTTTAAGTCATTTAATTGGCTTTGATTTGGCAACCAGAAGACTATTGCCATTGACGAACTAACAGTAGCGTATAAAGATGGAAAAAGGATGGCTTAAATGTGCAAAAATTATGGACCTAACTTTAACTCGTCAATAATTTGGTTCGGTATTCATTGTCCTCATCAATATTTGATCACTTGTGCGGCATAGAGCTTCTTTATGAATACACCTATCACCACAGTGTGTCTGACAGTCGCGAAATGTATTTTCTTCGAGACGGTGGATTTATTAGGCAAAAGGAGAGAGGATTTCTTGATTTCACGGAATCGATTGACAAGAAGAATTTTGTCGACTATGCGGAACCCATAGAGATAGGCTGGTCTTGTATAAAGCTTAGAATAAGTGACATCCCTTCAAATATGCTCCAAGACAAGCGAAATTTACAAATTAATCCATCGATATTGTGAGTATATGCGAGCCGGCTGGCCTAACGATGCAATTAACACGGACGGGTCGAGCGTCGGTTATCACAACGTTGAACGACAGCTTATTGCGTTACAACTGCCATTGGGTGGAAATCCGTGAATGTCGAGTAAGGGTCGATTTTTGCCAGTTGCTATCTCAAAAATGGCCATTTTATGGAGTCAGATGACTGGCTAGAAAATGAGCAGGAAAAGTAAAGCATTCGGCAAGTCTATCCACAAAATCTGTGGATAACCCTGTCGTTAATTCGTCACAATTTATCCTAACTCTCTGTCCTCTCTGGAGTTAAGTCAAATTGACCAAAAACTGACCAGCAAAATCGATTTAGAAGAACAAGGTTCCCGCCCCTACGTTGCTAGGGTAGGATACGGTTGTCGTTGAAGATAATTTGCCGGGGTACATAACTGGAGACGGCGGCAGATTGAACCGTCGCCGTCATCTCTAGCTTCGCCGGCGTGGCCAATGCTTGCTGCGCGACTTCTTGAACCTTGGTCGTCTGGGTTGGCATCGAGATAGGAGCGCCCTCTTTTGTCACGTCCAACGTCACAAAACGGGCTTCCAGCCACTCGGCCCACTTCGACGCCTTGTGTATCAGATCGGCGCGGTACACGGCGTTGTATCGTGGTGTGCGCGAGTGGTAATTGGCGGATTTCGTCCACAGGTCGCCCTTGTCGTTGCGAATATGCATCCGCAATCTCCATGCGGCCAGATCGAACGAATAGCAACCGGCTGCCGCTACATCGTTTGCCGTGATCCCGTACCGGGTCAGATCGCGCAGGTACGATGTGTTGAACTGCATCTGGCCTACGTCATGGGTACCGTTCGTATTGCGCACCCACTGCCCCGGTTTACCCGCTTCTTTCTCAGCGACTGCCAACATAATGTTGGCAGGAATTTCATACTTTACGGCGGCCGAGATCGAACAGACAACGCGCTCTTGCATTTGTGGGGGTAGATCGATGAACATCAGAACTCCTATAGGTTAACGCGATGGTTATCTCGGTCGCGAAAGGCCGCTACTTCCGACTCTTGATCGGCGTCGCTGGATGTTGCTGAGGCCAGGGTGTTTCCGTCAAATGTTGGGGCGATACTGCCCTGCCCTTTAATGGCGGCAGCGATTTTTCCGCCTGTGGTATCGGCAATGCGATCCATTCCCGCTTCTTTGATGCTGGTCGCTTTTTCCTTGGCGACTTCAGTGGCACCTTGCGCCAAGTTAGCTGTTGCGTCGGCCGCGATCCGACCGGCTATACCGGCGACCTTGGCGGCTGATGTCAACATGCTTGATTCGGATGAACCCGCATTGGCGAAACCAGCGGCTTGCGCGTAATTTGTACTGCCGTCACTGGATGAATTACCTCCATCTGATGGGCGACCAAAGCTCGAAAGGATGTCGGTGCCGTTTGCCACATTATCGTTGGCCTTCGAGACGGCGGCCATGAGAGCCTGTGCGCCTCCAGCGGCCGAGGTTCCGCCTGCCATGATTCCGCTTCCGGCCATTTGTGTTGCTGACCAAGCCATGCTGGTAGCTCCTAACGCAGCCCCCGCGCCGTAGTTGCCTATGCCGGCACCGCCGACGCTAGCGCCGGTGATGATGCCAGCGATAAGTGGCGGAATCTTATTGACCAAGGCTAATAATACGATCGTTACGATCATCATGACGCCCATTTCCTTGAGACTGATCCCCTCGCTCATGCGCGTGTAATAATCGTCTAGGAAAGTTTTGCCGATGCCTACCAAGAGTACCATCGCCATAAGCTGTGCAGCTATGCCGAGGACGGTCTTGTAGTAATTGATCGCCATATCCGTTGTCCACCTGGATCCACCGAACCCTAAAAAGAACACGCCACCGTAAGCAAGCACCCATCCGGACGTCAGGAGAAGGAGCATGTTCACGCCGACCAAGGCCAGAATGACCAAAATAGCCACCGCCATCAAGATGCCAGTCATGCTATCCACTGGCGACCAGAGCGTTGACTGATCCATCACCTTGTCGAAGATGGCGAATCCCACATCGACAATGCCGGATGGCGACAGTGTGCTACCGAGACCAGTGGCATTGCCTGCGACTTGCCGTAGCGACGTATAAATTGAAGAGGCAAAATTAGGCCCATTCGTGAGAAGCCACCAAAAAAAACCGGTAAAGACAGTGAAACGAAAAAATTCAGCGAAGAACTCCCCAATGTCAGCCTTGCGGAGTGCCATCATGCCGAATGTCCATACCATTGAAATGATCACAAGCGTCCAGAAAAGCCACGTTGCGGCGGAGGTGACGACCCCGGCCCAACTTGCGGCTGCTGCTGAATAACGATCAAGGACATTATCCATGATGCCGGCATTATCTATGGCCGCTTGCACGTCCATAGAAAAGAGTGCCAGGCATAGGATTATCGGCATAGGCGCGGCTTTTGAATTAGATGGCATTCTCATGTTGCCCTACCATTGGCGTTTTTGGCTAGGCTGAAATCCGCCTGATCGGTGGAGACATTTCGACGCAAATTCTTGCAGCGCGCCTTTGTCGTTGATTTTTTTTATGACCTCTGGTTTGCAATTTTCATCGTTGACCTCTGGCATATCCTGTGTCGGAATATCCTTAGAGCATGCGCTGTCGAAAGCTAACAGAACGACTAAAAGAAAGAGATTAGTTGGCTTCATTTATTTCTCCTTACCAAGAACGTACCTGACTGGAACGATAGCTGCCCTTGCGCAGTTTCTCGGCCGAGGCCGATTCCTGAGCTTCGCGATCCGCTTCCGCCTGCATCCGTGTTGCCATTGCATTCTGTTGAGCCATCATGAGCCCACGAATCTGCAAGAGCTGGTTGGCTTGCTGGCTGGCAAATTGATTAGCGTATTGAAGCGCTTCCAAGCGCCCTGTCGCGCTTTGTGCGGACGATTGCAATCTTTCAAGCGTTTTAGCATCCGATCGAAGGGCGTCTTGTTGTTTGTCTAAACCACGAAAAAGGGCGTCGTTGGCTTTTTTCTGCGACTCTGACGCCAGGGTACGATTTTGCTCCATTGCGGTCCGTTCCGCATCAGAACAGCCGGCGGACGAGAAGCACGGTGATTGTCGGTAATAGGCGACGTCCTGGAACTCGCTTAAATAGTTGTCAATGCTGCCTAGCTCGGCCTTGTAATTGTTCAGAGTATCGACGGCATTCATCAGCCCATTGATGGTGGTCTGCGCCTGATCCCACACATAGCTCGTTGGAGCCAACGAATTTTGTAGTTGGTCCATATACTGATCAATTTGCACTCTATATTCGTCTATTTGTTTCAGTGTCTGTAAATGGCTTTCAAAAGATGTCATAAAATTACTCGTCCAGTTTGCGCCGTCATAGACGGGTATTCCTGAAGAATATGCCGGCATCGACAACGTACCGGCAATGAGGACAACAATGCCCGATTTTTTAGCGGCTAAAATTTTCTGTGTCATGATTTTTCTCCTTGGCGTTAATAATCGAATGATTTATACGGTTTTGAAAACGTCATGTCTTTGGTGACAATCACGTTGAATCGGTACCCAGGCCGGATTTCCAGAGTTGGGGCAACATTCAAGTTCTTTGCTATCAGTTGCGCAGTCACTTGACCGAGCTGTTGCCCCAATGCCTGGCTTAATGCACTGTTGGCGTTAGGCGCACCGTATAATGTCGTTGTCTGGTCTTGCCGTTGACTATACGAGGCGCCTGCGGTGACGGCAGACATGAGCAATGCCGATCCAAAAAGCCGGACATAATGATGGTTTTCTTGGTCATTGAAACCAGCGTACCCTGCACTATCAGCTCCCGGCATTGCGCCAATATCCATCGCCTTCCCGTCCGGAAAAACAATGCGTTGCCACGCTACCAGGACGCGAGCTTGCCCATAGGATACGTCGCTAGAATATGCGCCTACTAGGCGGGACCCTTGAGGGATCAATAGATGTTTTCCTGTCGGGGTGTCATACACACTCTGAGCCACTTGAGCCATTATTTGGCCAGGAAGATCGGAATTAATACCGGAGATTAAGGTTGCAGGAACGACGAAACCTGCGCGCAGCTCATACGGCGTGCGCGGCGCTTCGGGCTTTGATTCGAGCTTCCAACGATCTCCATCGCCTCCCGAGAATTTTGTGTAATCTTTACCGCTACCGTCAGCTGTCGATGTCTGTAACAGCGACGGGGCAGACGAGTCTCCTGATGGTTCCCCGCCAAGCCCCATGCTGCGAATCTGTGATAGACGCGCCTGATACGAGGCCGTCGGGTCCTGGTGCCTGTTCGCTTCGATTTCCTGCCGTGCTGCCGCCATTCTCGCTAGCATTTCCTCGCGAGTTTTGGGTGCGGTAGTGCTTGGCGACGACCCGGCACTACGCGGGGCTGTGATTTGTACGCCGGTCTTTGCTTTCACTGCTTCTTGAAACATTTGCAGTTTTGCCATGCGTATGCGATCTGCTTCATCGTCATGTGGCACGGGATCAGACGGTGGTCTCGGCGGCGCGTCCAAGTTTTCCGGTCGTGCAATGAGTATGGGAGACGGTTCAGGTTCGGCAGGCGGTATCAATGGCGCGATCAGCCCGCTCGTCTGGTCGCCAGCAATTTCTTTAGCGAACATCGATGTGCTGCCATTGTGCAGGTGTTGTTCTTCTTTTTCATTTTGCTTGGCAGCGCGATCCGCTGCTACCAAGCCCATAATGACAAGAAATGACAACAACGCACCACCCATGATGTACATGGGTAGATTGTTGACTCGCCGTACACCTGCGCCTGGTGATGAATCAGGGTCCATGTGATCAATCTCTATCATGACCTTACTCCTTGTGCGTCCAGTATCCCGGAATCACAGAACCGTTTTGTTCAATGTACGGGCGGGTTAGAGATTCAGTTCCAACTAACAGCGTGAGACGGTATATATTTTCGTTGTCGCTCCCTATTTGATCGAGCGCATAACGCAACGGTAGTATGTTGGCGTCTGTCGTAGAAGGATCTTCGATTTGTTTAGGGCTAAACTCTAAAATGGAATATCCGCTTTCGCGCAATCCCTTGACCAGCGCAATACCGAAGGCGTCTGGCGTGGCTTGCTTCAGTTCGAGCCGAGTTTTTGCCGGTGGCCATCGCCTGGCGAGCTGCTTCACCGCTTCGCTGGCGAACCAACTTTGCTGATCCACGGTCGCAGATGGCAAATAGTTTCCATACTGTGAGGTCATGGCGCACCCCGCCAAGGCAAGTGCGACCACTGCCGCGAGAGTAAGCTTGATCATGTTATTTCCTCCGAGTGATGGCCACACGATCTTGATTGCCGCCGACACCCGCGATCAGAATGGCTTTGTCAAAAACGGTATCGACGATATAGCGATCGTTCTGGACGCGGTAATTGACCATAACGGTTTCGTCATCTGAAAATAAGCCGCCCTCATTGCGAATCACCAGTAATGTCGGCGCTTCGGTTTGCTCCATCTCCCCTGGCATTTGCAATATCGTCTTACGCCCATCATTAAAGACTCTAACCGGCTTCCAGGACGCAACGCCCTCAATGTCGTAATCAAAAAACAGATCCCCCAGATACTCGCCGGTTTGAGGAATTGTTCTTTGTTCGCGCTCTTGTGATTCGCGAGTGCGGATATCATCCCACTTCGCAAGGGCATCTTCGGGATACGTGAATGCTACCTGGGGCATATACTCGGTACGGTGCGAACGCAATTTGAAATGATAGGTACGACGGTTTGTGGTCACGACCAGACTGGTTTCCAGTCCAACATCCATAGGTTTTATGATGAGATGCTGAGTTTCGGTTGGTCCGCTACCCGTGATGGCGGGCTCCACTGTCCAACGGGCCGTATCACCCAGATTGATCGAGTTGACCTGTTCCCCTGCCTGAAGGCTTACATCGCAAACTTGTAGGACTGCACAAACGATACTGGGCTGCTGTGCGCCAAAGAGGAAATTGATCGCTCCATTGGATCCGGCCACAGGCTTTATGGCATTAGCGGTCCCCGCTTCCCATCGCTTAGCTATGGCGATTGCTGCTTTTTCTTGCGCGGTTAACCGCGGATTGTTTTTCGAGAAGTACTTGTCGGCTATGTCATCGCCAGGAGCTGCTTGGATAGGTTCCGATACCGCCACAACAAGAGCCAAGATTTGAATAATAGTTTTGTTGCTCATGGGAAAGTCTCATTAATTCATGGGATGATTGACCACGAAAAATCACGCACATAGATCCCTAGCGGGTTATTGCGTAATTGCTCGTCAGTGGTTTGAGATGTTGTTTCGATGGTATATACGTTGACTAATGCTCGCATGTTAACCGGTTGGCCTTTCATGACGCCTTGACGGTCGCGCGTGGTTTCAGTCCATTCGACTTGCCAAGTATCCGGCGTCTGAGGAAGCACAGATTTGATCTCAACACTTACCATTTCCTTCGTTGCCCGCTTGAATGGGCTAGAATCTGCGGTGCCGTTTAACCACTCGTTCATCTTGGCCGTGGCCGGATCATTTGGAGACAGATGTGCGTACACCCGGAAGACGGCTTTGCGCTGCAAGGCTACGTCAGGCGTTACGTATCTAGCATCGCTGACAAATTCCGATACCGAAGCATGAACGACGCGCTGATCTGCTCGGCCGGCGGCTTGTACCGGTCCGACGGCGATGGTTTGGCCTAGCTTATCCACTTCAATCACGTAGGGAATGTACTTTGATTGACTGCCGATATGGATTACACCGCCTACGCTGGCGAGAGCGATCAACAGCGACAGGATGCCTACCACCTGCCAAGTCTGCCGCGACGAGACGACAGAACCGACATGCTCATTCCATGTGCGTCTGGCAGTTAAGTACGGGTTTTCGATTTCGAGTTTGGCAATCACAGGCTTATCAATATTCTGATGGCCCATGGGTTGTTTTTTGAACATGTTCATTTTGGCTCCAGGTAGTCATTGAGTTTCAGGCCACGCCCGGCAAGCCAAACATGGACCCACTCATTTCCATGTTTGGCCTCCAGATTCTTGATCGCCGCAACGGATTCTTTGTCTGACGCGCCGACAAAGGACAAGGCAAGAGGCCCTAGGGCGAGATCGTAGAGTCGGCGCCCGTTCTCGGAAACGTAGTAATACTGTTGCTTCGGAATAGCTTTTGCCAGGATTTCAATCTGCCGCGTGTTGAGTCCCATTCGGCGATAGAGTGCCGCCGTGTCCTCGTCACGAGCATATACATTCGGCAAAAATATCTTGGTCGCGGTCGATTCGACGATAACGTCAAGGATGCCAGAATTGGCTGCATCCGATAGACTCTGCGTCGCCATGAGAACTAGGCAATTCGCTTTCCGCATCACTTTGAGCCATTCTCTTATTTTGGCGCGAAACACAGGATGGCCCAGCATCAACCAAGCTTCATCAAGGATAATGACAGCCGGCTGGCCGTGCAGTGACCGCTCAATGCGACGGAACAGGTATAGTAGAACAGGAAGAGCGTACTTCTCGCCGAGGTTCATCAGCTCCTCGATCTCGAACGCTGTGAAGTCGGAGAGTAATAAACCGTCTTTTTCCGCGTCTAATAAATGGCCCATCGGGCCGTCGACGGTATACTGTCTGAGCGTTTCTCGGATCGCTGAGTCTTGGATTGTTACGGAGAACTCAGAGAATGTACTGGCACCGCTGGCGTGCATGCTCATAATCGCATTGCCAATTTCATTGCGCTGCGATGGTGTAGTGATCAAACCGTTCAACGCCAGGATAGTGTCGATCCATTCCATTGCCCAGGCTCGGTCCCCTTTAGTTTCGAGGAACTGCAACGGGCAGAAGGCCAAGCTGTCATCATCCGATGCCACTGAAAAATGCAACCCACCTAAGCCCTTGGTAAGTGGATAAATAGACATACCTTTGTCAAAAACATAGATCGACATGCCCGCATAGCGTCGGAGTTGTGCCGCGATGATGCCCAAGTGGGTCGATTTACCTGCTCCGGTCGGCCCGAACATGAATGTATGTCCGAGATCGCGTACATGCAGGTTCAAACGGAACGGCGTTGCTCCATGGGTTACGCAGTGCATGAGTGCAGGCGACAGTGGCGGGTACATTGGGCACGGAGCGCTTGCGCTGCCCGTCCATATCGTGGAGGTTGGTAGCAGGTCGGCAAGGTTCATCGTATTGATAAGCGGCCTTCGCACATTCTCGACACCGTGCCCAGGAAGACTACCCAGATAGGCATCCATTGTATTGATAGTCTCGATGCGAGCCGCAAAGCCAAGCCGGTTGATAGCTCTTTCTACCTGGCGTGCAGACATTTCAAGACGGATTCTGTCTTCGTCCATAAGGATTACGACGCTAGTGTAATAACCTTGGGCTACAATCCCGCTATTCACTTCGGCGATGGCCGATTCTGCATCTGCCACCATTGAAACCGCGTCCTGATCGACCGGGCCGGTGTTCGTATTGAATACTTGATCAAAGAAACCGCGGACCTTCTGTCGCCATTTTTTGCGGAACTTGTCCAGGTGTTTCACAGCCTCGTGCTGATCCATGAAGATAAAGCGTGACGACCAACGGTATTCGCACGGCAGTTCACCAAGAGCGGTCAGGATTCCAGGTGTTGACTCCAAGGGGAATCCCTCGATGGCGACAACTTGAATGAGGTTGCGGCCGATCTTTGGTACGACCCCTGTGCGCAGTTCTTGCCCGCCGATTACAGCATCCAGGTACATCGGATTGCTGGGCAGTTGTACGGGATGGTGTTGCCCCGTTATGCAAAACTGAAGCCAGCTTAGAAATTCGTCGTGAGTGATTTCCGTTCCACTTTCTGTTATGACCTTCTGGCCGAGCAAGCGAGTCAACTTTACCGCCGATGAAAGCCGACTTTCAATATTTGATATTTCACGCTTGAATTGCCCAATAAGGCTCATCGTGCGGGCTTTATGATCCGGCGTCTCTGCATTGTCATCAAACATGAGCTCAACGAATTTACGCTGTGCCAAGACAGGCGGAAACCATGTCAGGGTTAGAACGAAATACCCCTCATACATCGCCCCCATGCGCTGAAAAAGCCGGCGGCGCTCTTCGTCTATAGCGGCAGAGACTGGATCAGGGAAATGCGACAAGCCCTGCTCCGAGTAGGAAGGCGCTGGTCGACGTATAGCGTCTACATGCACCATCCATCCGTTTCCCAGGCCAACTAGGGCCTGGTTGATGCGATATGAGACCATTTCACGCTGTTCATCGGTGCTACTTGCGTTGTCATCCCCTTTGTAAAGCCAGGCGGCCATGAAAGACCCGTTTTTACCCACGATAACGCCGTTATCAACAACAGCGGCATAGATGAGTAAGTCGGCCAGTCCTGCATCTTTTGAACGATGCTTTTTGAGTTTCAGTTCTGCATCGACAGCCCGGATGCGAGAAAACAGCATGAGCAATAGGACGGCGCCAAGTCCAGCAATCACAATTGTTAATGCCTGGATCATTTGTATTGCCCCCATTGATTTTGCGTGTTGTCACGAAATGGCGTGCTGCGTGGGGCGTAATATGTCTTATAACGCCGGCTCCGCAGGTAAACGTAACGCATCTTTGGGTCGCTCTTTGCCATTAGGCGAAACAAGAACAGCGCGCTGATCCAAAGAATAATGCCGAATATAGTGGCCCTCAGCTCCTGAGCACTGAATATCAGCGCTCCCGCAACTAAACCCGAGAACATCACCATTTCACGATCACCGCCCATGAACAGGTTGTCTCTATTGCCAGCCCTTCGTATGGAAATGGTGCGTAGAGCCATGTTATGCAGCCTTTCCGTTGGTAACTGAAGTGCTGGCTATCTGTATCTGATCATTCAGAGATGCGATTTCTGCACCACGGCCAAAGAACGTACCCATCATGCTTTGTGCTCCGACCAGCAACGCCATGACTAATACGATAAATATCAATGTTCTAAAAAAGCCGTTGAGTTCACCGCCAAATATCAAAACCCCGCCGGCAACCACGATGCCGATAATGGATATCGTAAACGCCACCGGACCGCTGACAGAGTTGCGCAGGTTGGTCAGCCAGCTTTCATAGGGAAGCGAGCCGCCGGTTCCTTCGGAAGCAAAGGCCGATGTCGGAGCCAATACGGTGATCGCTAATAGAGCGATTATCCCCATGTAAAGGTAGGCGCTACGATTGTTATCGAATGATGGTTTTTGCATAGATATTTCTCCTATAGGATCTTTGTAATGTATTGGCCAGCATGAAATCCGGTAACCTCAAGGATTTCCTGAATACGCCGGCCCTCCTGGGTTCTGGCGATATGAACAACAACATGAACAGCCTCGCCAATAAGCGGTTCAATGGGTTTGGGGGAATCCGGGTGCATGCTGATAAGCATGGCAAGACGATCAAGCCCGGCTTTGGCGTTATTTGCATGCAGGGTTGCCGCACCGCCTTCATGCCCTGTGTTCCAGGCCATTAATAAATCGAGAGCTTCCGGGCCACGTACTTCTCCGACCAGGATTCTGTCTGGGCGCATACGCAATGTGGTTTTCAAAAGCATGGTCATCGTGACTTCGAGCGACGTGTGGTACTGCACGTAGTTTTCAGCGGCGCATTGGATTTCACCGGTGTCTTCGATAATGAAAACACGCTCGGTTGGGTTATTAATAACCATCTGATTGATGATTGCATTTACCAGCGTTGTCTTGCCCGAGCCGGTGCCGCCGATTACAAGGATGTTTTGATGCGCGGCAACAGAATCAATTAGCACCTGCCGCTGCTGGGCCGTCATGATTCCGCGCTCTACATATTGATCCAGGGTAAAGATGGCGACTGCCCTCTTGCGGATCGCAAAGGTCGGTGCCGGTACAACCGGTGGAAGCTGGCCGGCGAAGCGTGAGCCATCTAGTGGCAACTCCCCTTCCAGGATAGGTTTTTGCCGGGTAACTTCTTTGCCGTGATACCCAGCAATTGTTTCGATGATTGCTTGCGCTTGGGCTACGCGCATTGAGCCTATGCACTTCATCGGCTCACCCAGGCGCTCTTGCCACAGCCTACCATCGGCATTAAGCATGACTTCGACGGTCTTCGGATCATGCAAAGCCGCCAATAGGTCTGCTCCCATGTCGCGTTCTAGCTTGCGTTTGGCCCGTTCTTTGACACTTGCGCTATCGAACTTTTCTTTGCTATCAGTCATTTCGGATTCTCATATTGTCACGGCTCCTGGTAAAATACGATATACCGAAATACAAAACAATGCAATAGTTTATATCGCATCATCGTTTGATGATAATCAGAATGGCAACGTGGAATATCCTGTAGTGCTCAGAGGTAATTAACCCCGGTCGACCTGGAGGGCTTTTAGCGGCTAAAAAGTAGTTTCAGTTATATTTTGTAGATTGACCAAGACCCTGCTATTTTCTCTTCTTATGGTTAAGAGTTCCTTAGTTCTGACTAAGATTGTCTTAGTTTTTCTCTTGTTTCCTCCCCCCACTTCCTGACAATAAATGCTTTGTGTTCAGGAAGAATAGCCGATACCCTTTCATATCCAGGCGGCAAACTACTTCTGGCTTTTCCTCCGGCAAGTTCGTCTAAGTCTTCTTTGCTTAGGTCTGTTGACTCAAGTAATAATGGAAGAGGTACATCTAATGCCTCCGCAATAGACTCCATCACCTTTAACGATGGATTTCCGTTTCCTGTTGTTAAATCAGAAAGAAACGAGTTCGACACTCCTGATATTTCGTGTAATTCTTTTTTCGTCATTCCACGCTCATCCAGGATACGCAGAATATTTGTAAAGAATATATAGTTGTACACTGACGTCTTACCTTGTTTGATGACACAGCTTTTTAGCCGCTAAAATATTATTGACTCTGAATGTTTGTTTAGCTAAACTGCTTGTTAGAGATTTGTACAAGCCCGCAACTGAGCTTTCCCGGATAGCCAAGCCAACAAATACCATTAAACACCAAAAAACCATAATAATCACGCGGCAGGGAACCAAAACATGACAAAACGTACCAGCAGCCGAGATCAGAATGACAGCATTACAACCAACGACCTAATCGGCCGTATCAATCGGGTGCGAGACCAACACAGTCGCATCGAAGCTGAAGCCCGGCCTGGAGAAAGCAACAACGAAGTAGCAACACGTCTTCGTCAGGAAAATGTCGGCACCTCCCCTTCGACTGTTCGCCGACGGCCAAAGAGTGACCAGCAGTTAGACCTTTTCATGCCTGCTCTCTATGACGTAGGAACCAAGGATAGTCGCAGCATCATGGACGTAGCCGTTTTCCGGCTGTCAAAAAAAGAAAAAAGAGCGGGTGAAGTTATTCGATACGATCTGCCAGATGGTCATGTCGAGGTCTCGTCCGGGCCTGCCGGCATGGCATCGGTATGGGACTATGACCTAGTTCTGATGGCAGTGTCGCACCTCACAGAAGCAATGAACCGCTACCGGGACGGAAAGGGCGAAAAACCTGGGCGAGTGTTCCGGCCGCATGTCGGGGATGTACTCAAATTCTGCCGACGCGCAGATGGAGGGAAGCAAAAAGACGACCTAGTGGCAACGTGCCTCCGTTTGAACACAACTCACGTTGCCATGCAGCGCACCAAAAAAGCTAAAAACGGGCGTACCGTGACAGTCTCAGAAGGAGAAGCTCTTATTAGCCGATACAAAATCATCGCGAACGAAAATGGGAAGCCTGAATACATCGAAATCGAACTTGCAGAATGGATGTTCCGCGAGATCGTGGAAGGAAAGAACCCGGAAGTGCTAACAGTCCACCCCGACTACTTCCTGATCGATCCAGGCATTGGTCGCTTTGTTTATCGCCTGGCTCGACGTGCAGCCGGAAAAACGCACGCCAAATGGGCCTTCCAGACAATCTATGAACGCAGCGGCAGCTCCGGCACTCTTAAGAAATTCAACTTTACCCTACGCAAGCTGATCGAGGCCAATGACATGCCAGAATACACCCTTTCAGAAGAACAAGGACAGATTGGTCCTGTCCTGGTAATGCAATACCGAAGTGCATCCATCGCTACCGGCGAAGAAGAGGTAATAGGTTCCTAATGTACGGGACACCCATGCAAATTAGTAAAGCTAAACCATCTAATCGCGTAAAAAGTTTTGCTAAACCGTTACTTAGGCAGGCATAGGCCATTGGCTTGTGGGTTGGGCGTACATTAGGAACTGGAAGCCGTACATTAAGAACCAAAAATCGTACATTAAGAACCGAAAGCCGTACTTTAGGAACCGGGAATACTTCTATGTCGCTGTTTTATAATATGAATATAGTGTTTTTTTTGTCTAAAACATAATAAAACTTATTTAAAACTCTAAAACCTTTTCACCTGTGTATAACTCATCAGAGATGCATCAAAAATTGCCTATAAAACAATCGCCATCTTTGTAAACAAAATGTAGGTAAAAGCTCAGAGACAGACTAAGGAAAAAGATGTATAGTATATATCGAAATTAAGAAACTAGGTTTACAAGGAAGAAGGCAACCTTGTCATTTACATGGGAAGGTACATTTAGAAAGAGGGATTAACTCCAAAGAGAGATTTTAGCGGCTAAAAAGTCAGCATTATAAATCTAATAATAAAACAAACTGACTGCATCTGAGGTGAGAAGGCTACAGCAATTGAATTGAGAATGCCCCGGATTTCTCCGGGGCGTTTTTGGCTTGGCGCTGTAACACCGAAGCCGTACTTTCCCAGGGTGGGGGAAGTATGTAATATTGAATACGTTAGCGCGTAGAGAGTCAAGTGATGACAAATATAATCAAGTTTCCAGCAAAGAAAACTCAATCTGTAGGCTCTGTTCAAGACAAGTCAACCAACCGATTAAATGTCATAGCAAAAACCGTTTTCGACTGCGTTATTCGCTTCGTATGGGTAGTAACTGTGCTTACTTGGCCCATCTTCAAATGGGTACTGTCTCTTGACATTTTAGTTCAGATGTTCCGGATAATTTACCATTGGAACACACCAGACGTTTATGCAGGCTGGAATTTTTTAATGCATTTTTCTGTGCTGACAGCCCTCACATATTATGTCTCAATTTACAAACCGAAAGGAATTTAGAAAATTTTAGCGGCTAAAAAGATTGACTGTTATTTGTTGTTTAGCTAAACTCTTGTGCCGTAGGTGGCTGTAACCGCCTTTTTTCAACATCAGGGTGTGTGGAGAATATATGGGTGTTATCTATGAAAAAAATATTGACCGAGGATCAGTTCCAGAAGGCAATCAAAGATCTGGAAATTGGACAACAAACTGTAGACATAGCGTGGGGCGTACTGGTAGAAGGAAGGCCACAAGCCGAGTATGCAACGACGCTGGGATTAAGCAGGGGAGCGGTATCGCAGGCGGTCAACAGAGTATGGGCGGCACACGAAGCAAACTTGCCAGTCGGTTTCGAACGAGTGACCGCAGTTCTACCGGAACATCAAGCATTCATAGTCAAGAAGTGGGCAGCAGACGCCGCCAAAAAGACAAAGGAACAAGCATCATGAAAACGTTAGTCACGGCCAACCAAAAAGGTGGAGTTGGTAAAACCTCGACACTGGTACACCTAGCATTCGATTTTTTCGAGCGAGGGCTGAAGGTAGCCGTGATTGATCTGGATACACAGGCTAATGCCTCTTACACCCTACAAGCCTTCCAGTCCGGGCTTCTGGCCAGCTCCATGTTCGGTGTCGAATCACTCGAACTGGAAAATAAAACCAAAGACAACATGCCCGTAATTGCTCTTATTGAATCCGATGCAGGATTGGCAAATATGGAAAAAATGGCATTAAATGAGGCTGGAACTAACTTTCGGGCTGCTATCGCTAACCTCAGTTCACAAGGTTTTGATGTGTGCTTAATTGATACTGCGCCGTCTCTTGGTGTCAGCATGGCCGCAGCGCTATTGGCAGCCGACTATGTGATATCGCCCATTGAACTTGAAGCCTACAGCATTCAAGGCATCAAGAAAATGGTAACAACCATAGCGAACATTCGGAAAGTGAATCCCAAATTACAATTCCTTGGCATGATCCCGAGCAAGGTGGACTCTCGAAATCCGAGACATGGCCGGCACCTTGAGGAATTGGAACGAGCTTACCCTCAACTGATGATACCGACAGGAGTTGGGCTGCGCAGCAGTATTGCTGATGCGCTGGCATCAGGTATGCCAGTTTGGCGGATTAAAAAAACAGCCGCAAGGAAAGCCACACAGGAAGTCCGCGCTCTGGCTGCCCACATAATTATGAAAATGGAGATTTACCAATGATTAGACCAATAATGTCCGGACTTGGCCTAGACAGCCTTGGCGACTTATCAGACCTTCTGAACCAGCCGGTAATGGACGGTAAAACGAACGGCCCATTGCAATTGTCCCTGGACCTGATTGACGAAGATCCCAATCAACCGCGCCACGCAGATAATCCAGGCTTTTCCAAGGAAAGCCTGGCGGAGCTAGCCGAAACCATCGAGGATCGCGGGGTGAAATCTCCAATTTCTGTTCGTGAGCACCCCAAGGTAGAAGGTCGCTACGTCATCAATCACGGAGCGCGACGATTTCGTGCGTCGCGGATCGCAGGGAAAGACAGCATCCCAGCTTTCATCGATAACGACTATTCCGAAGCAGACCAGGTTATCGAGAATCTGCAACGCAACGAGCTGACTGCTCGCGAGATTGCTGACTTTATTGGCCGAGAACTGGCTAAGGGAAAGAAAAAAAGCGAAATCGCCCGAGAAATTGGAAAATCCCCAGCATTTGTGACGCAGCATGTGGTGTTGCTCGACCTACCGGACCCCATTGCCACTGCATTCAGCACCGGACGGGCTAATGATGTAACAGTCATCAATGAACTGGTGAAAGATTATAAGAAAAACCCTGAGCAAGTGCGCTTATGGTTAGCCGACGAGAGCCAAGAGCTGACGCGGGGATCAGTTAAGCTGCTGCACGAATTCTTAGAAGACAAGCGCATTCATGATGGCGGCGAAGTTAATGATTCTAAGACGGTGAACGCACTAGCTGGAAAGACCGATGCCGAGACAGGCGAGAGAGAGCAAGAAGACCAGAAAAGCTCGGACGCCAAGAAGATAGTGAAGTTAGATGATCCAGAAAAGCTCAAAAAGGCCATTATTCACGTAAATCATGATGGTCGTCTAGCTCGTCTGATCCTAACTCGACGCCCACCAGCCGATGGATGGGCTTGGTTGAAGTATGAGGATGACGGACATGAGTTCGAGGCTGAGCTAACAACCGTGCAGCTTGTTGCGTTGCTGGAAGGATGATTACCGCGATTTAACAACTACCAATTAGCTTGATTTGACCCCGCCTTGAGCGGGGTTTTTTTTGTCATTTATTTGTTTGTTAGTTTATTAGTTTGTTTATTTGTTAGTTTGTTATATAATAAAGGCGTCAATAAATTATATCAGGAGAATGTTATGCGTCCCGCCGAGTTTACTCCCGAAACAATCATCCAGGCCGGTCAAGAGCTGCAAGCGACAGGCCGCAATATCACTGGCTTTGCTTTACGTCAGAAAGTTGGAGGAGGCAATCCGTCACGGCTTAAGCAGGTGTGGGACGAGTATATTAGCAGCCAGGCTGTGACTAAGACCGAGCCGGTCGCAGAATTGCCAGTTGAGGTGGCTGATGAGATGGCTGCCGTAACGAAGGCGCTTACGGATCGTCTAGCTATCTTGGCAGTGGAGCTGAACGATAAAGCAGTGAAGGCAGCGGAACGCCGGGTTGCCGAAGTCATTCGAACGGCCGGCGAACAGCGCGAACAGGCCGAGCGCGAGTTGGCTGATGCCTCACAAACTGTTGACGATCTCGAAAACTCTCTGGATGAAACAAAGAGTAAGGTTGAGGAGTTAGAAAATCTTCTGTCAAAGCAACGGAACACAACTCAGGATTTGTCTATCGAATTGGCTCAAGCGCGCGAGCGCCTGGCGGTCATCGTGCAATCCTCAAAGACAGCCGCAGATGAACACATTGCCGAGTTAAATCGACTGAATGCTGGGATAGACGCCGAGCGTACCCGGCAACGGCAGGAAGTCGATCAGATTCGCGCTGAGCTGGCTGAACAAAAAAAAATCAGCCAAGCGGTAGCTGCTGAGCGTGATCAAATAAAGGCTGAGCTGGCGACTGCGAAGGCCAAAGCTGAGGCGGCAAGCAGTGAGGCTGCTCGGCAGGCCGAGAGCATGCGCGCAGAACTGAAAGAGCTAAAGAAAGCCTCTCAGGAGGCTACTGCCGAACGAGACCAAATACGCACCGAACTTGCTGCCGTGAAGGCAAAGGCGGATGCTGCCGAACAGGTACATCAAGAACAGCGCAAGCAAGCCGCAACAGAGGCTCATCGGATGGCCGAGCGTATGACCAAGGCTAATAACAACATGGAGGAAGCCAACAAGGAGGCTAGAGAGGCCCGCGAGGAAGCGGCTACTCTTCGAGGACGCATTCAAGCTCTGGAAGAGATGATGAAGCAAGGCAAATGACCAAAGTGAAAATACCTGATCCTTTATAAGGATTCCTTTAAAATGGCATGTATATAAAGCCAGTCTCTAAGTGAGGGCTGGCTTTTTTTGCTATGCTGGAGGAGCAATGATTTTACAATTAAACTGTGAGAGGTGCTTATGAAACAGCGCCTGTTGGTTATGAACGGGCAACGCATTGTTCAGGAGGAGCTCGAAGGCGCATGGACGAACCAGAAAGTGGACAAAGCCGGTGCTTTAAAGCCTGGTATATACAACATTTATACGGCTGACAAAGCGGACAAGTCGAAGCGGTATGATGGTGTAGTGGTCCATACGGACAATAACAATGTGTACCAACAAATAGATAAAAAATTTGTCATGCATTCGCGCCAAGATTTCGATACAGTGCCTATTATCGGAAGTGCGAAAAGCATTAGTTACAACGAGCAAGGTAAAGCAGTCGTTTCGGCCGAGGCAGTAAAACTAAGTCGAGGGCGCTCCCGATAAATTTTAGCCGCTAAAATTGATGCGTCATAAAATTGATTTTGTTGATTCCGATATTTTGCGTCATCTTTGAAAAAAAGCCCGGTGCGACTGGGCTTTTTTATTAAAATTATAAATTACATCGAATGTTCGAGTTCGACCCATAGCAGACGAACATGTTTTAAAGCGTGATGACCGCAAATTTTCGACAAACTGTCATTCAATGTGCGATTAGCGAAGCGTAATCGCACGCATGTCGTATACATAATTTCTCCGAATACGCTTCGCTATTCGGAGCTACGTGGACTCATTTCAGACGCTCGATCCTTACTTTGTGATATTATCCCGGTCCGTTTATTATGCGCAAAATATTGGATATACTGTTTAGAAACTCTAGCTTTGCGGCATCACTCATGACAATAAGCCGTGATAAAGAGTATGTTAGCCAGACTTGGAATAATAACTTGCTAGCTCTCTCGATTGGAAATCTATAGATGAAAATTCTCTTTGCCAGAGTCGGTTTCATGAAGTTCTATCATGGCCCAAAGCCAGGGGATGAAAAACCTATAGGTGGCGGTTCATACAACACTGAAGAAATAGGCCACGAGGCTTACAACTTTCTCAATATCAATGGAACCTTGTACGGCTATTTTCAGCCTCACATGAAACCGCCTTACGAAATCAACCTTGGCCGAATTTCACAGGGCTGCACCGATGGCAAGATCGACAATGTGCTGGTCATCTGGTTTGCAACCAATCCAATAGATAGGGGACAGGTAGTTATTGGCTGGTACAACAACGCAACCGTTTTCAGATCTTTCCAATCCCCCAATGCTCTGCCTCTCAGAGAGAACTACAACTACAACATTAAAGCCAAGAAAGAGGATTGCGTTCTGCTCCCAATAAGCAAACGGAAGTTTCCCGTTGGTCACGATATCGAAGGAACAAAAGAAGGAAACCCAGGTCAGGCAAATGCCTTTTATGTGCTCGATGAGCGAGGTCAAGAAAAAGACTTTAGAAACCCAAACAACGCGTGGATTAAAAAACTCATTGAGTATGCTGAAAACTACGGCGGTCCTAGAATTTCCTCCCGCGAGGATGAAGTTCAGGAAGATATGCTGACTGCTGAGCATTCATCAGGCGGACAGGGCTTTCAGAGCGATGTAGAGATTCGACTGATGATTGAATCCCATGCAATGACCACCTGCAAGAAATATTATTCTGATAAGGGCTATGAGGTGGAAGATGTATCCGCCAATCGTTCTTACGATTTTATTATCAAAAAAAATGGACAATCACGCTTCGTAGAAGTCAAGGGAACCCAAACTGCGGGAGACACCATTGTTTTGACTAAAAATGAAGTCGAGCTAAGCCGAGAGCTGGGCGGCAAAATGGTGCTATTCATTGTTCATTCAATCGTTATGAATAAAAAGACAGTAAAAAAAGGGAGCGGTGTTGTTTCTATCATTGATCCATGGCAGGTAAGCGATGACAGACTTACACCCATTTCATTCACCTATAGACTGAGCTAACAACACCATTAACTCGGACAGCCAAAAGCGTCGCTTCGCTCTGCTTTTGTCTGCAGGTTATTGTGAGCGTTGAGCGAGCAATTTGTGGCCGAACAGAGACCGTCAATGCCAGGCGCAATATAAACTAATGCTTCAAATTGTCTGATCAAGTTCAGAGTTTTACATTCAAATTAAAAAGCCCGGTCGCGCCGGGCTTTTTTGATCAGATGCCGCTTTTCATAACGAGGCCCACAGAACCAGGCCTGCGGCGAAGACGGTCATGATGGCTGCCGCCATGTTCATAAAGGCTACACGCTTCGACTCGCGGATCGGTGCGGCGATCTTTGATATTCCCGCTTCTACTTCGCGTCGTACGGTTTCAGCCGCTACTTTTGCACCTTCCTGCATCACCTTCATCATTTCTTCGCGACTCGCCAACAGAGCCGCATTAAGTGTCCTTTCAGCCTTGTTTTTGGCATCATCCCCCCAGCGATGTGCGATGTCTTCCAGTTCTTCCTTGAACGAATTTAGAATTACTTGCTGGGCAGCCTCGCTGTCCTGCATCAATTTTTCATTAATTGTTTGCAGGATCAAAATCGGATCATCGCGGCCCACTGCGATGCCGTGCTTTGCTGCTATTTCCTTGATAATTGCCTCGATCTTATCGTCAGCCATCACAGCACCGCCGTATTTTCCATTTGGCCATACAATTGGGTTCGAACGATCTTGAGCCGCTGCCTAGTCATAATCGTGAGCGATTCCATTGCCAAAGCTTCGTCGAATGTCATGCGCTCTTGAAGCATTTCCGCAAAGTCCCGACCGTAAGTCTCTTCTTTGAGGACGGGAATCTTGATGATAGCCGAGACACGCCCTTTGTTTGCTGTATAGGCTTTCATTTGCTCAAACCCTTTGCCCTCGTGCTCGATGGCTCCCCAATATGGGTTCAGCCAAACCACAAACAAGCATTCGCTCGGAAACTGGCCAGCGAGCTGCGCAAAACCGCTCACTGTGTCCAGTAAGGCCTGCCCGCCAGTGATGACTGTATGAACGACCAGGGTATGACCCATGTCCTGAAGCAATGCAGGTACTTGGTTGCTGATCAGGTAATGCGATAACGGCACGAATGAGCTTGCTCCGTTGTCGATAATGACATCGTTTTCTGCCGTTGCAATCAACTCGACCAGAACATCGAAGTTACGAGTGTTGATTTCGTCGCCGTCCATGATGTTCAGGCGGCGCACTTTCAGGGCTTTATACCCTTCAAATGTCGCGTTTACCGGATCGGTATCGATGCACAAAGGCGATTGACCTTTGCTTATTTTATGTTGCGCAATGGCGGCCGCAATCATCGACTTACCAACGCCGCCCTTGCCTTGTAAAACCATATGAATTTTTGACATTAGAATAACTCCTCTTTCTTGGGTGTTGCGTTAAATGTGAATCCGTTTAATGGATCGTCATTTTTCTGTTCTACTTTTGAAGTTTTGATCTTTTGATCATCCTGGCTTTCTTTTCCTGTAAAGGCCTGTGCGCCCGTTTTTGGCGTTGTTTTCGGATCGGCCTGTGTTGTAGGTTTCATGTGCCGACGAACATGCTTACGGAATGTCTCGTAGCTGCACTTGAGCTTCCCTGTTTCGTGCATGTGCTCCCAGATCGTTGACAGGGCGTATCCTGCATCGATCGCCTCCTTCACGTTTGAACGTGCAGCCAAGAACGCGACCGCGGCCTCATCCTGTCTGCGTTTCTTTTTTGCTCGCTTATCGACCCATTCGGCTAGTTCATCGATGTAACTTTTCATCGCTTTCCTGTGGTTTCGTTTTTTGTTGCATCACTCTTGGAAAGTCTGTGTAAACCGCAAGGAACATAAAAGGATATTTCTGTGATTGCTTGCATTGTGGTTATTATAAGCACAATTTCGATATAAACGATGTATTATTTACGATATACAGAAATTGTGGTGTATAATTTCCTTGGCGTAAACACCGCCGTCAGGCGGGCAAGATGGGTGAAGTTAGCTAATCGGCGTAGCCGATTAACTAATTTCACTCTCCCTTATTCGCGCTATCGCACTCAACGGGCATCTTGCTCTGCGAGGCTGACCAGCTACCGCTGGCAGAAAAAATGAGGTTAAGCGATGGAACAAGACGAAAAGCGAACCGGCAAGAAACGGGGACACCATTTACGGGTGCCAGTGTTCCCGGAAGAAAAAGGTGAGATCGAACGCCAGGCAAAACAGGCTGGTATGAGTGTTGCGAGTTTTTTGCGTGAAGTAGGTCAGGGTTACAAGATTACTGGCGTTGTTGATTACGAGCAGGTGCGCGAATTAGCTCGAATCAATGGCGATCTAGGTCGCCTTGGCGGTCTTCTGAAGCTCTGGCTGACAAACGATGACCGTGTCGCTAAGTTTAGCGAGTCCACTATACGAACTCTGTTAAGCCGGATTCAGGCTACACAGGACGAAATGGGCCGTATCATGAAGGCAGTGGTTCGCCCAAGGGCTGAACCATGATTCTTTTAGCGGCTAAAAAAATACTTGAGGGCATGGAGTGATCGCAAAGCACATTCCTATGCGGTCACTCGGTAAAAGCGACTTCGCGAGTCTGGTAGATTACATCACCGACGAGCAGGAAAAGACCGAACGTCTAGGGCAGGTTAGGGTTACTAACTGCGAGGCCGGAACAGTGCAAGCCGCGATAGATGAAGTGCTGGCAACGCAGCACATCAACACTCGTGCCCAGAGCGACAAGACCTATCACTTGCTGCTTGGTTTCCCGTTGGGCGAGATCCCGAATGCCGAAATATTGGCGTCTATCGAAGATCGTATTTGTAGTGGCCTTGGGTACGGCGATCATCAGCGGGTTAGTGCGGTGCATCACGATACCGACCATCTGCACATCCATATCGCAATCAACAAGATTCACCCAACGCGAAACACCATACATGAACCTTTCCAGGCCTATCGAACGCTTGGAGAGCTTTGCACAAAGTTGGAACGGGAATACGGCCTACAGCGCGTGAACCACGAGCCCAGGCGTCGGCTATCCGAGAGCCGTGCCGGCGACATGGAACAGCACTCCGGCATTGAAAGCCTCGTTAGTTGGATCAAGCGTGAATGCCTGGACGAGCTCAAAGATGCGCAAACCTGGACTGAGTTGCATCAGATCATTCGCGAGAATGGCCTAGAGCTGCGCGAGCGCGCTAACGGCTTTATCATCGCGGCAGGCGACGGCACGATGGTTAAGGCAAGTACAGTATCCCGCGAACTTTCTAAGCCTAAGCTGGAAGCCCGGCTTGGCTCGTTCGAGGCTTCGCCTGAATGGAAAACGCAAACTAAAACCCGGCGCATATATCAGAAAGACCCGATACGCATGCGGATCAAGACCGTTGAGCTTTACGCTAGGTACACGGCCGAACAGAAGAGCCTCACCGCTGTGCGGGCCGAGGCTCTGGCGAAGGCGAAGCGCCGAAAGGATCGGGCAATTGAGGACGCTAAGCGTTCAAATCGCTTGCGCCGGGCGGCCATCAAGATCGTTGACGGCAAAGGCATCGACAAGCGGGTGCTGTATTCCCAGGCCAGCGCATCTTTGCGGACTACTCTGCGCACGATCCATCAGGACTACTCGAACGAACGCGAACGGCTTTATAAGGGTTTCAAGCGCAAAACGTGGGCAGACTGGCTCAGGCTAGAGGCGGTCAAGGGCGACGACGAGGCGCTGGCCGCCCTGCGATCCCGCGAGGCCTCACAGGGCCTCAAGGGCAACACGTTCCGGGCTGAGGGGCAGGCCAAACCAGGTCATGCGCCTGTACTGGACAACATTACCAAGAAGGGCACGATCATCTTCCGGGTCGGACTGTCGGTTGTCCGGGATGATGGCGACAAGCTGCAAGTCTCACGAGAGGCTTCCCGCGAAGGCCTGCAAGCTGCCCTCCGGTTTGCAATAGAGAAGTACGGTGAACGGATCACCGTCAACGGCACCGCCGAGTTCAAGGCGCAGATCGTGCGTGCTGCTGTGGATATAAATTTACCCATCACCTTTGCCGATCCGGGTCTAGAGCGTCGGCGGCAGGAACTTTTGACCAAGGAGAAAGCGTATGAGCGACCAAAATTACAGTTCGACCGAGGACGAACTGATAGACGTGGCATTGGCTGCGCTGGATCAAGAGCCGTTGCCGACCAGCACGTTACCGGATCTAGCAGCACTCGACCCGAGCCAGGGTACAGCCGAACAGCCAGGGCAACTGATGGCTCCGCCGAATTCAACAGGAAGCCCGACATTGGACGCCCTGGACGAAAGCCGCCGCCCCAAAGCCAGAACCGCTTGCGAACACTGTCCAGCCTCGGTGTGGTTCGCATCGCCAGTGGAAGTGAAGTGCTATTGCCGGGTGATGTTCCTGGTCATATGGAGCAGCAAAGAACCCAACCAGATAACACACTGCGACGGAGTGTTTTTGGGCCAAGAGTAAAGCCAGATCAAATTACTGCCGCTAATAAATATATTGGCGAAAGAGAAAAAATGAGGCTTAATATATTCGATATACAGAAACATTCACTATATAATGGACAAAATGGAGATTTTTATTATGGAGGCACCCGGAATGTCGATGGGCATGTTTTGGCGTTGCTTAAATATGGTGATGAAGTTGTGGTGCTACCTATCGATCAGGCAACGGCTAGACGGTTAAAGCGCGTTGGGGTAGGCGATCCTGTTACGATCACCGCGGCAGGTTCGATTAAAACATCAAAAGGAAGGAGTCAATGAGTCCTAAACACAATAATGCTGTCGGCCCTCAAGTACGGGGAAAGAAGAAAGGTAAAAAACTGTTACCCACGTTGGGCTTGCTTTCACTTAGTGCGGGACTGCAATCAGCCACGCAATTTTTCGCACATCAATTTAAATATCAAGAAGTGCTTGGTCATCACATAAACCATATTTATGCGCCTTGGTCGATCTTGCAGTGGGGGACAGAATGGTACAGCAAGTATCCGGATGAAGTTATGCGGGCTGGAAGTATCGGCCTGATGGTTTCGACTGTAGGGCTGATGGGGGTAGCGATAGCGAAAGTTATTTCCTCGAACTCGTCTACGGCTAACGAGTTCTTGCACGGCTCGGCTCGATGGGCAGAGGAAAAAGATATTCAAGCTGCTGGCCTGCTGCAACGGCCGCGAACTTTTCTTGAAATGGTGACGGGCAAAGACTCGCCAACCTCGGCCGGCGTTTATGTCGGCGGTTGGGAGGACAAAGATGGTAAATTTTATTATCTGCGCCATAACGGGCCAGAACACGTCTTGACTTATGCGCCGACCCGTTCAGGCAAAGGTGTCGGCTTGGTTGTTCCGACCTTGTTATCATGGCCAGCCAGTACAGTCGTCACTGATCTGAAAGGCGAGTTGTGGGCGTTGACAGCCGGCTGGAGAAAGAAGCACGCTAGGAACAAAGTGATGCGCTTCGAGCCGGCGTCATTAAATGGAGGCCTATGCTGGAATCCTCTGGATGAAATACGGATGGGCACTGAATATGAGGTTGGCGATGTTCAAAACCTGGTTACGTTGATTGTTGATCCGGATGGCAAGGGCCTTGATTCCCATTGGCAAAAAACTGCTTTCGCTCTGCTGGTTGGTGTAATTCTACATGCGCTCTTCAAGGCTAAACATGAAGGTACGCCGGCTACCTTACCATCAGTCGATGCCATGTTGGCCGATCCAAATCGCGACATTGCCGAGCTCTGGATGGAAATGGCGACCTACGGGCATCAAGACGGTCAGAATCACCTGGCCATAGGATCGGCGGCTCGCGACATGATGGACCGGCCGGAAGAAGAGGCCGGATCAGTCCTGTCCACGGCCAAGTCTTACTTATCTCTATACCGCGACCCTGTTGTTGCAAGGAACGTCAACAAATCCGAGTTCTGCATCAGAGACCTGATGAACCACGACGATCCGGTAAGCCTATACATAGTCACCCAACCGAACGACAAGGCGCGCTTGCGCCCCTTGGTGCGCATCATGGTGAACATGATCGTGCGACTCTTGGCCGACAAAATGGATTTCGAAAAAGGCCGTCCGGTTGCCCACTACAAGCACCGGCTCTTGATGATGCTGGACGAGTTCCCCAGTCTTGGCCGCCTGGAGATCCTGCAAGAGTCGTTGGCTTTCGTCGCCGGTTACGGCATTAAGTGCTACCTGATCTGCCAGGATATTAACCAACTCAAGAGCCGAGAAACCGGCTATGGGCATGACGAGGCAATTACCTCGAACTGCCACGTTCAAAACGCCTATCCACCCAACCGCGTTGAGACGGCCGAACATCTTTCAAGGTTGACAGGGCAAACCACTGTGATCAAAGAACAGATCACAACCAGCGGCAGACGCACTGCGGCCATGATGGGGCAGGTTTCACGAACGATCCAAGAAGTCCAAAGACCTTTGCTTACGCCAGATGAATGTTTGCGAATGCCGGGGCCGAGGAAAAACGCAGAAGGCGAAATAGAGCAGCCTGGCGACATGGTTATCTATGTGGCTGGCTATCCTGCTATCTATGGCAAGCAGCCGCTTTATTTCAAAGACCCTATTTTCCAAGCTCGTGCCGCAATCGCTGCGCCAAAGTTCAGCGATAAGACCATCACCAAGGAAGAAGGTAAGGGGATTGAGATATGACAACAATTAGCCATTATCTAAAAAACATCACTCTTAGCGTTGCTATTTCTGTTTTTTCTTTCGGTGTACTTGGGGCCGCAGGTGCCCGTATTAATACCACTAAGAGCATCCCAGTCGGATTGTACTGGACTAGCAGCGCACCGGTAGAAAAGGGCGCTTATGTCATGTTCTGCCCGCCGCATGTCGACGTTTTCGATGAGGCCCAAGAACGCGGCTATATTGGGGCTGGCTTCTGCCCTGGTGGCTACGGCTACATGATGAAGCGGATTTTAGCCGCTAAAAACGACGATGTTTCGGTTGCCGATGATGGCGTGCGCGTGAATGGTGAATTGCTGCCATTCAGTGCACCGCGCAAGGCCGATACTGCCGGCCGAGCGATGCCATTGTATAAAGCCGACCACTACACGCTTGGCAATGCCGAACTCCTGCTTATGTCCGACGTGAGCAGCACGTCCTTTGATGGCCGCTACTTTGGGCCGGTCAATCGTTCGCAAATAAAGACTGTGATTCGTCCGGTCATTACCTGGTAGGGAGAAAATCACAATGAGATTGTTCATAGCTGAAAAGCCGTCTGTAGCAAAGGCTATCGCCGGCGAGCTGGGCATCACTGGAAAAGGCGACGGCTATATCGAGTGTGGGAACGATACCGTTTCCTGGTGTTTCGGGCATATGCTCGAACAAGCGGAACCTGACGAGTACACGGATAATGCCGTGCCACGCGGCAAAAACGGCAAAAAGATTTGGCGAGTTGAAGAACTGCCCATCATCCCGACAACATGGATTCTCAAGCCTAAGGACGATGCAAAGAAACAGCTCGCTGTTATCGGCAAGCTACTCAAGGAATCGGTTGAAGTAGTCAATGCAGGCGACCCCGACCGAGAAGGTCAATTGCTGGTTGATGAAGTGTTGGACCACTTCCGCAACAGCAAGCCAGTACGCCGCTTTTGGGTGTCGGCCCAAGACTCCGTTTCGGTGCAACGTGGATTGGCCGCACTCAAGGAAAACCACAGCTATGTGGGCTGGGCTGACGCCGCCAGGGCACGCCAGCGCGCCGACTGGCTGATCGGCATGAACCTCAGTCGCGCCTACACACTTCGGGCGCAGCGCGGAGGCTCCCGCGCCCTCTTGACCGTGGGCCGCGTGCAGACCCCTACGCTGGCACTGGTTGTCGCTAGGGATCGGGAAATCGAGGCATTCAAGCCTATTCACTATCACACTATCCCGGCCGAGATTCAGCACGCCGGCGGTTCCTTTACCGCAGTCTGGAAAGCCAAGGAGGATCAAGCCGGTTTCGACCCCGAGGGCTGTTTGGTCGATACAACCATCGCCAACACTATCGTGAGCAAGGTGACTGGTAAGTCAGGCACCATTGCCGAATATAAACAGGAAGCCAAGAAGCAGAACCAACCGTTGGCCTTCGCGCTTTCCGATATTACCTTGCTGACATCAAACAAGTTCGGGTACAGCGCCGAGGATGTGCTGAATACCTGTCAGGCGCTTTATGAAACCCACAAGATGACATCTTACCCTCGTACCGATTGCGCTTATCTGCCCGAGTCGCAGCACGCCGATGCGCCCTGCGTTTTGGACGCGATCAAGCACATCAATCCAGAGCTGGTCGGTATCGTGGACGGCGCCGATCCACGCATTAAATCCAAGACTTGGGACGACTCAAAGATTACCGCGCATCACGGAATCATCCCGACGATGCACAAAGGCAGTAAAGCGGGCCTCAGTGACAAAGAAAGGAACATCTATGAGCTTATCGTCCTGGCCTACCTCGCGCAGTTCTACCCGGTGCATGAGTACATGAAAACCACCGTGGGGGCGGTTGTCGAGGGCGAATCATTCAGCGCAAGCGGAAAGGTTGTCACCCATAACGGCTGGAGGGATGTGTTTCAGGAGGCTGACGACGAGAACGGCAAAGATTTAGAAGAGGGCGGCAGCCAATGTTTACCAGCGATGAAGAATGGCGACGACGTGACCTGCATACTGGCCACTCGTAAGGATTCCAAGACAAAGCCTCCGGCACGCTTCACCGAGGGTACGCTGCTCCGTGCAATGGAGAACATCCATAAATTCGTATCAGACCCAGAGCACAAGAAGATGCTGCGTGATGGCGACGGCATCGGCACGTCAGCAACCCGAGCATCCATTCTGTCCGAGCTGAAGCGTCGTGAGTTCGTTGAACTCAAGGGCAAGCAGATCGTGAGCACGACCTTGGGCCGCAGCGTCATCGACGCACTGCCTGAGATCGTGAAAAGCCCAGTATTGACTGCCTTGTATGAGCGCATGTTGAAGGGGATCGAGCAAGGCACTGCCGAGCTGGGCGCCTTTATCGCCAGGCAAGAGGCTTTCATCCGTGACCAGGTGGCGAAAGCCAACGCCGGATCCGTAACCATCGCCGGAGTTAAAGAAGCTGTACCGGTATCCTCGCTGAATAAGTGCATGGCTTGCGGGAGCGGCCTTTCGCGGCGGCCAAGCAAGAAGAAAGGGCATTATTGGTGGGGATGCAGCAAGTTCCCTGCCTGCAATCAAACTTATCCCGACCTAAAAGGGCATCCGGACTATAGCAAGGCCCGTAACAACATTGAAATTAAAAGTGAATGAGAGGTGAAACCATGGCGAATAGTACAGGTAATGATGATTTGAATGAAAATACAGGATTCTCTATTGATGGAGAGGCCGCTGACTCGTCCACGCTCATTGAAAAACTGAGTGACGCAGAAACAACGCCGGGCTTTGAGGCAGAGTTTGATCCAGAAGAAGCCGATAAAGCCGGAGCTTTTGCAGAAGACGCTATTAGTGAACAGGATGCGTTAGAGAGTAGCGCTGACCTGATAGACCTTGGGTAGTCGAATATGGCGAAGCAATCTAACCCGGATCAATGGGATTTATTTGATGATTGGCTTGTTTCCGGGGATGCGGCAGTATCCCAGGTTATTCAACAAAAAGAGACGGACTTATTAACAGTATCGTTTGATAAATCCCGCTATGTTCTCGCGCTGAATTTAGCTCAAAAGCTGGACAAGGATGGAGAAATCACAACGAAGTTTTTGACTGATGAAGCGAATCGCGCCTTTGGCGGCACGCAGGCGGAAGGCGTCTACTCTACGAAGGACGCCTACGATGCGATGGAAGCGGCCTTTAACATCCATCTTGGCAATACCGAGGATGCCGATTGGAATGATCAAGATGCGGTATGGGCAAAAAACAAAGCGAATGAATTAACCAACCGTATTCAGAGGCTTCCCACGCAGACGCGCCGGGATGAGGAAATGGATGAGTTTCAGCAATTCAGCACACCTCCTGCATTGTCATTTGTTGCCAATTGGGTAGCCAACGTCAATCATGAAGATGTGATGGTCGAGCCATCGGCCGGTACTGGCGATCTGGCAATCTGGTCAAGAATTGCCGGGGCCACGGTCGTGCTAAATGAGTTGTCACCGCGTCGACAGTCATTATTGGCCTCAGTGTTTCCTCAGGCAAGACTCTTCAAAGAGAATGCCGAGCAGCTGGATAACGTATTGCCGATAGATATAAAGCCTTCTGTGATTGTCATGAACCCTCCATTTTCATCGACTGCAGGGCGCGTACAGGGGCAACGCGACACATCAAACGGAGCCAGGCACATCGAACAGGCCCTGAAACGATTAGAGAATCGGGGCCGTTTGGTGGCTATTGTCGGTAACGGCATGGCTGCGGATCGAGCCGCCTTTAGCAAGTGGTGGGATGACATAAAAAAGAAATACAACGTTCGTGCAAACATTGGCATATCCGGCAAAGAGTATGCGAAATACGGCACTACGTTCGACAATCAAATTTTGGTAATCGATAAAACCGGCCCAACTACACAACCAGTTTTGGCCGGCAAAGTCGAGTCGGTTGCCGAATTACCTATGTTATTGGAGAGTATCAGAAATGAGCGTCAAAGAATTGAATCAAGAACCGCTGAATCAGCAGGCATTGAAAATACTGGCTCAGTACAAGATCCCATTCAATCCGGAAACCGAATTAGCGAGCCTGGTGTTGATACGGACGGCATTGGAGTCGAATCTATTGGAGACGGGACCGATACAGGAGCCGTTATTACTGATAGCCAAGTTGGCGGCGAATCCGCAGCTGGCAATGTCGTTGATGACGGAATCGGAGCCGGGAGTCGAGTTCAAAGTGGATCTAACGGACGCGGAAACGCTGGAGGAAGCAGCGGCGATGATACTGGAAGAAATAGTGGCATCACTGAGGGCGACAATGCCACAGGGATTGCGGTAGAGGTTAAAAGCGGAGAAGTTTCAGAGTTCACCGATTCCGTATTCGCCAATTACACACCCCAGCGGCTTACTATTAAAGGTGCCCAGCCACATCCAGGTAAATTGGTCCAATCTGCGGCGATGTCGGCAGTAGAGCCGCCTGCGCCGTCTTATGCGCCGGTATTGCCGAAAGGATTGGTCGATATAGGATTGCTTTCGATTGCTCAGCTTGAGGCTATAGTTTACGCCGGACAAGCTCACTCTGAACTACTGCCAAACGGATCAAGAAAGGGATTCTTTATTGGTGATGGTACTGGCGTAGGCAAAGGCAGGGAAATATCTGGCATCATTTTGGATAACATGATGCAGGGCCGATCTAAGGCCGTCTGGGTGTCGTTCAACGAGGGGTTAATTGAGGATGCTCGAAGGGATTTTGCGGGGGTATGCGGCAATCCCAACAAGATTTTCTTTCAGGGTAAAACCAAGGCCGGTAATGAAATCACCCAAGAAGATGGCATTCTGTTTACAACCTATTCAACACTGCGGGGCGGCGAGAAAAAACAGGCCAATGACCTGGGGCAGCAGGGCGGCAAAACGCGCGCTCAACAGATCATTGACTGGTTGGGAAAAGATTTTGATGGTGTGATCGCGTTTGATGAAGCGCATAGCATGGGGAATGCGATCGCAATCAAGGGCAAACGAGGGGTTAAAAAACCTTCGCAACAAGCGATAGCCGGTATCAATCTACAAAGAGAGTTGCCCAATGCGCGTATCACCTATGTGTCGGCCACCGGCGCTACTGAGATTAGCAATTTGAGTTATGCAGATCGGCTGGGATTATGGGGAGAGGGAACGCCATTCGCCGATACAAATTCTTTCATAACCGGTGTATCAAAAGGCGGTATAGCGTCAATGGAATTGATTAGCCGGGATATGAAAGCGATGGGCATGTATCTCGCTCGGTCACTGTCCTATGACGGGGTGAGCTATGAACGCCTGGAGCATACTCTATCAGACCTGCAAGAAGATATTTACAACGAGCTGGCCGGAGCCTGGCAGGTCGTCCTAAATAACGTTGAACAGGCATTGGAAATAACCCAGGCCGGCAAGAACGGCAACGGGAAAAGTGCGGCAATGTCGCAATTCTGGGGCGCACATCAGCGTTTTTTCAATCAAATCATCACCGCGATGCAAACGCCTCGCGTGATTGACGATATTCGAGCACAGCTTGATGTCGGCAATGTTGCCGTCATTCAGTTGGTCAATACCAATGAGGCGGCCCAGGAACGTATCATTGCCGATGCAACGGCCAATGACGCGGCTCTTGAAGACCTTGATTTTACCCCTCGGCAAATGTTGATGGACTACGTTCGCAACGGTTTTCCCGTTGCAGCCTATGAAGAGTCTAAAGACGAGAACGGCAACACCGTTTATCTACCCGTCAAGGACTCGGAAGGGAATCCTGTATTTGATCGTGAGGCTATTGCCTTGCGCGATGCATTGCTTGAAACGCTGCAACAAATCCGGGTGCCGGAAAATCCGCTCGATTCGATCATCAATGCCTTTGGTTCCGATCGTGTGGCCGAGGTTACTGGCCGTAGTCGCCGCTTTGTTCAGACTCGTGACGAAGAGGGCAACCTGAAAGTAGTAGAAGAGAAGCGCGGTAAGAATTCTTCACGATCCGATGCCGAGGCGTTCCAGGCTAATAAAAAGGACATATTGATTTTTTCGGGAGCCGGCGGAACGGGTTACAGCTTTCATGCCGATAACACAGCCGAAAATCAACGCAAACGTATTCACTATATTTTGCAGCCAGGTTGGAGGGCCGATTACGCGGTACAGGGCTTTGGTCGAACACATAGGACCAACCAAGCGCAAGAACCGCATTATGTGCTGCCTACGACCAACCTGAAGGCACAAAAGCGGTTTGTATCATATTGCTCGCAGACTGGATCAGTTGGGCGCCTTGACACGTGGTCAGCGAGAGGCAACCAGTCAAGGCATGTTTACGGCATCCGATAATCTCGAAAGCGAATATGCCGCTACTGCGCTGAAGAATTTCTTTGGCGACCTTTATCGGGGTAAAACCGACCTGTCATTTCACGATGTCACAAAGCAAATGGGTCTGAATCTGCTTGATGAAAATGCTTCATTGAGCGAAAGCAAAATTCCAGCAATACCACAGTTTTTAAATCGACTGCTATCACTGAAAACCGATATGCAGAATGCTGTTTTTGGAGAGTTTGAAAGACGGCTCGTAGAGGCCGTTGAATATGCTAAGCAACGCGGTTTATATGATGTTGGCTTGCAGACTATGACCGCCTTGAGCATCCAGAAAACACGCGATGATGTTGTGTATGAGGATAAGAACACCGGGGCGTTAACTCGATATGTCGAGCTGGCCGTCACCAACGAGATTAAATATAACGCTTGGGAAGATGCTAAGAAGCTATCTGGATTTCGGCGCAACGCCGATGATTTGAACGGTTGGTTTGTTTCTGAGTTTGGAAAAAATAAGGGTGAGGTCTTTTTTCTTGCCGACATTGGCGAAAGAATCGACTCAGAAGGCAAATCGGTGCGTCGTGGCGTCCTGCATATGATCAGAAAACAGGGACATAAATACATCGATAATGCCGATGTTATTCATCGCGGCTATGACTATAGAACTGTTGTGACTAATGGCGTGGGTAGTTTCCAGAAAGTCACTCTTACCAGGTCTATTGATGAAGCTGAGGCCGAGAAGCTTTGGCAAGAACAAGTCGCGAATGCGCCTAAGACTGAAACCAAGACCGAGCGGATGATAGTCGGCGTGATCCTGCCGATATGGGATCGTGTAGAAGGATCGGAAACCATTAAACGCTTACAGACTGATGACGGCGAGCAGCTGCTAGGCCGTATGTTGGGGCAGAAGGCCTCGCAGCAAACACTCAAGAATCTTGGCCTTAATTCCGGCCTTGCCAATATGTTGGCCAGCGATTTGTTTGAGGCCATCAAAAAGGGCAGCAAGGCCATTCTTTCAAACGGATGGGAAATCTCCACGGCGAAGGTTAATTACGAAGATCGCATCGAGATAAAGGAACGTGGGCATCTGACTGATGCTGAAAAGCGTGTTTTGAAAGAGCAAGGGGCATTTTCGGAGCGGATAAATTGGGCCGATAGAGTCTTTATCCCCACTGGCGTAAATGGTCTCTCCGTGTTTGAGCGCATTACGGCATCGAAGCCGGTAGTCGATTTGATCGAGAAGAACGCCAATAAGGAAATTAATGGGAACGAGGAAGAACAGGACTATGGTATCCCTCAACAAGCCGTGTCAGATTCAGTCATCACAAGCCCAATTCTAGAACCCGCTACGAGCGAATCAATGGACAATGTAGGCGATAACTTACAATCCATAAGCGAAAGCTTACACCCTAATCGAAATGACTATCAGGAGGTTGTTCCAATGGATCAGAAGAAGAAACCATTTCATGAGATAGTTGCCGAGAATCTAATCAGACAGCTCGAAGCGGGCACAGCGCCGTGGCAACGACCGTGGGATGCCGGCGAATCAGGCTCTTTCTTACCGTACAACCCGACGACAGGTAATCGATACAAAGGGATCAATGCGTTGCATTTGATGTCGCAAGATCGTGACGATCAACGCTGGATGACATACAAGCAAGCTTCTGAGGCGGGAGGCCAAGTCCGGAAAGGCGAGAAAGGAACGGGTATTCAATACTGGAAATTCACTGAAGAACATACCAAGAAAGACGACAACGGGAATCCGGTGTTAGATAGCGATGGAAATCCGGTTAAGGTGATCGTTCGATTGGAACGTCCGCGTGTTTTTTTCGCAACTGTGTTTAATGGCGAACAGATTGACGGCTTACCGCCAATCGTGAAAAAAGAACTTACCTGGGCACCAGATGAGCGGGCTGAACGAATTTTATCGGCCTCAGGAGCCCGCATTAATCATAACGGCGCCGGCAGAGCGTTTTATCGACCATCTACGGATAGCATTCATTTGCCTGATAAGGGCCAGTTCCCTAGAGCAGATAGCTATTATGCAACCGCATTGCATGAGCTGGGTCACTGGACTGGTCACCAGTCGCGACTTGATCGCGATCTTGCTCATCCATTTGGAAGCGAAGGGTACGCCAAGGAAGAATTGCGAGCCGAAATTGCCAGTATGATCTTGGGTGATGAGCTTGGTATTGGCCATGATCCAGGGCAACATGCGGCTTATGTCGGATCGTGGATCAAGGCGCTTAAGGAAGATTCATTAGAGATATTTCGTGCGGCGGCTGATGCTGAAAAGATACATGGCTATGTGTTGGCTTTCGAGCAGGTGCAGGATCAGCGGCATATGACCGACCTAAGGCAACCACATGAGATGACGTTAGCTGATTTTTCTGCTCAGGTTACTATTGAACGGCTAGAGAATCATGGCCGAAAGTGGAATGTGACACTTGGCGCCTACTCGGCTTTTTCAGACGCCGAAAGCTCTGATTCAGCTATTGCTGAGGTGCATCGAGCAGCCGTCAATAATGCACTTTATCTGAATTCGCTCGATGTTACCGATCTCGGTGACAAACCCTCTTTTCCGCCGGCGACCGTGTTGGCCGAGTACCCCGATCTGTTGGCGGAGTATTCCATCCAACCGCAAGCGCAGGAGATAAATATGACGACCGTAAATCAGCTCCAAGATAATCCGCATGCCCAGGAGGCGGACATACTGGCAAACGTATCTGACGGAGATATTTTAGCCGCTAAAAGAAATCAGATTGCGCAATTGATTTACATCAACGTGCCTTTTAAGGAGAAAAACGAAGTGAAGCAGCTTGGAGGGCGTTGGGATAGACAGCAAAAATCTTGGTACATTCCACCTGGCGTCGATTCCACTCTTTTCGACAAATGGACGCAGCCAACTGGTGCGGCTGGTGAAGCGGAATCCTTGGTTTTAGACAAAGACCCAAGGAACAATCAGGATCGTATCTATTTAGCTGTGCCTTATGGAGAGCGTGGTGCAGCCAAGGCAGCCGGTGCTTTATGGGATAAAGCGGCGAAGTCTTGGTATGCTGGTCCCGATGCAGACATGTCAAAACTTGAACGTTGGAAGCCTGACAACGTTCCAGATCAACAAGGGCCGGCGATAACGCCAGAAGAGGAATTTGCCGAGGCAATGAAGTCTTTGGGCTGCATCGTGACAGGCAAACATCCCATCATGGATGGCAAGAAGCATCGGATCGGCGTCGACGGCGATAAAAAGGGTGAAGAAGCGGGTTTCTATGTCGGCCATCTGGATGGCCATCCTGCCGGCTACATTAAGAACAATCGTACCGGCATTGATATTAAATGGAAATCGAAGGGCTATGCTCTCGATCCCCAAGAAAAAGCCAAGTTACAAGCCGAAGCCGCAACCAAGCTCGCAGAACGCGCAGCCGAGCAAGATCGATTGCATGAGGCCACCGCGCAGCGTGTCAGCCGACAAATGGAAAATCTGGTGCCCATTACCAAGGCTACCCCGTACCTGCAAGATAAGGGCATTCAGGCGCATGTCGGTGCTTTGACAGACATGCAAGGACAGAAGACCTACATTCCCGCTTTTGATGTGGACGGCAAACAGTGGACGATGCAATACATACAGGAGGATGGCACGAAGCGCTTTGCCAAGGACAGTAAGAAAGAAGGGTGCTTCCATCCGGTCGGCGGCATGGAGGCTATTGCGATAGCGCCGGTCCTGATCATTGCCGAGGGCTATGCCACGGCGTCCAGCTTGTCCGAGGCGCTTGGCCAGGGCACCGTTGCGGCGTTTGATTCTGGCAACCTGCCGCACGTTGCCCGCGCACTGCATGAGAAATTCCCCGATAAGCCCATCATCATCGCTGGCGATGACGACAGACACCTCGAAGCAACCCAGGGCATCAACCCTGGTCGTGTGAAGGCTGAAGAAGCCGCCAAAGCCGTAGGCGGTAAAGCGATATTCCCGATCTTTGCTCCAGGTGAGCTTGGGAAAAATCCCAAGGCATTGACTGACTTTAACGATTTAGCAGGAAAAAGCGAGTTAGGTAAGGCGGGCGTCAAACGCCAGGTAGGGGGCGCTGTGAGCAAGACACTGCTTAATGAGGATCGGCGGCAAGAGCAATCACAAAAACTTGACCAAGCGCAGCAGACGAAGCTGCGATCTCAAAGAGCTGCTCGGCTGAGGTAAGAAAGAGATTATTCCCCCATATATGGGAGGGTTAGTTGGGAAAAGTTTTGCACACAATTGTTGACAAGCTATAGTAAGAGTATGAGATTATGCCAAACGTTTAGGGCAGGCGTCTTTGCCTGCCAGACCGCCTACTAAACAGAACCCAACATAAAGTGTAGTAATAATTTATGATGGTTCCGCACACCCAAAAACCGTGCTCTTCCCTCCCATTGGGCTCGGATTGTAATTTAATGCCAAAACCGAGAACAATGCTATTGTTCTGGTTGGACTAATTCACCTTGAGAATTTTACTCTGGTAAGATTATGGATATGAAATTTTATACCTTGTTGGCAAGCGTTTCCGCTTCTCTAATCATATTAATTTCAAGCGCTCAAGCTCAAAGTACAGATAGTCAGCTTATACCTCCTCCACGAGATACAGATATGTACACGAGCCCAGAGCTACAAGGTAAAGATTTGTCTGACAGAATCAAAGCACCTTCTCGCGGAAGAATTAAACAATCGCCACAGGCTTATCGCGCCCCACAGACTTCTGGAAATGGATCAGCGATAAGCCAAACTGAGAAAAGGCCTTCTCCTGACAAGTCCTGCATTTCGCAGGTTGTGGAATATGCCCCGCCTCCCTGGATAATTTCATCGTGTGGTGCAGAGGTGTCTGTTGAAGTACTTATCTATCAAAATGGGAAATTGTTTGATCGCCAGTATTACGCTCTTGGTCATGGTGGAAGAGCTCGCTTGAGATGGGGCTCGTGCGGTGTGCTCGATGGTTGTACGGTTAAATGGGAAGTTGATAGGGTTTCGTGGATTAAATAATAGGGAATATATGAGCCCTTTTGCTTAGAGAAACTCACATCTTGGGAGGCTTTTGCATGTACGACCGACAATTCCGTATCACGCCTCGATTCGGAACAAAACAGGCCAGGAAACGGGACGTACATCGCCAAATGGAAAAGCAGACAAACTGTTGAGGTTAGATCAAAAGTCGCAGTCGCGATCGATAAAAACCGTGGAATTTTGCGAAATTCCACGGCAGGGACAGAAATGCACCACAGGAACCTATCTATTGCCCGCACAATCCGGAGCCGCAGACACCGCCAATTTGATCGCATTCAGATCTCGTAGTGCAATAACCATAAGAGCCTGAGCCTGGTTTGCAACAACAAGAATTTGGCTCGCTACAGGATGACTTCTCTATGGGATCTGATGCTGCAATAATTCCTGCAGTATGGGATACTTTGAGGGTGTTAGTTTGAGTTTTGGCCTTTAATTCTGTGTTAATGTTGACTGGGCTCGATGCTGATGAAAATTCTCCATCACTAGTCGCAAATACCGAGCAAGTAAAAAAAACTAATAAAATTGCTAACGAGAATCGATTGCTCATCTTTATTACCTTTTTAACGAGTTGCATGATTAAATTCCAATGGCACTGTACTAGCTACGCCATAATATTAATATGGTCTTAAATCTAGTTTGGTTTATTTAACGCTATGTACCGGATATATAATACCGGTTGGGACGATTCTACAGCATCTAAAATTTTAATAGAAGTCGAATAAATCGAATTGCTAGTTTATAAAATCATTTAGATCTGGTAAAACTTGTAGGACGAAACCTTTATCAAGCTGGTGGCAATGCGGACCGGGCTGTGCGACCTGCTCGCCAAGAAAATTATCGATCTCGATTTTGCCATTGATCTTTTCAACGGCGAACACGCCCATAGCATTCAAAAGCGGATCGAGGAAGAACAGATAAGCAAGAAGGAAATCAGGGCCTGACAGCGTGGCTAGCGGTCAATTCGCTTTGACGATAACCAATTCTCGCCAATCCGTGGTATAGCGCTTTGAAATCCGCTCTGCCTTGGGCTGCCAGTCTTGCCGAAAACCGGCGGCTGCTATCCCAATGCCTTTGGGAAAGCGTCGGTTGATCCGGTCCACGGTCTGCATTAGCTTTTCACTCTCTGTATGAGCGAACGCCTCCCTCTCGAATAGATCCATCTGGCCGGGACATGTGGTTGGTTGAATATGGCTTAACTGCACGCCGCATTTCTGGTAGTGGTAACCTGCCCTGAAGACCTCCTTTAATAAACGGTTGGCCACGCCGATGATTACGCGAGTATCTTGGGTGGCGGCAAGGAGTCTTGCGCTCGCCGCCCGCTGATAGTGCGGTTCTTTCGGGTTGAACAGGTTGGTCCGGAGGAAAATGGTGATGTAGCCGGTCACTGAATTCTGGGCTCTTAGCTTTTCGGCGGCGCGGCTGCAAAAGGCTGCCATGGCTTCAGCCACTTCTTTATAAGTTATGAGGCGGTGGCTAAAACTGCGCGAGCAGACGATCTGCTGCTTGTCCGGCGCAATCTCTTCCAATTCCAGGCAGGGAATCCCGTTCAACTCCATTACCGTGCGGGCGACGACGACATTGAACTGATCGCGGATCCGGTCCACCGGCTGGTTGGACAAATCCCAGACAGTCGCAATGCCAAGCTGATTTAGTCTCGTGGCTGTGCGCGAGCCGATGCCCCACACCTCGCCGACTGGCACGATGCGCATCAGCTTTTCCCGGCGCCCCGGGTCTGATATGTCCAATACCCCACCGGTTTGTTTCCATTTCTTCGCCGCGAAGTTCGCCAGTTTGGCCAAGGTTTTCGTGGATCCCATGCCGACGCAGACCGGGATACCGGTCGATCTAAAAACGGTCTTCTTGATCCGCTGGCCGTAGGCGATCGGGTCTTGCTCGCAGAGTCCTGTCAGGTCGAGGAAGGCTTCGTCGATCGAATACACCTCCACGCTCGGGGCAAACTCTTCGAGCAAAGACATTACCCTGGCAGAAAATTCGGCATATAAGGCGTAATTCGAAGAAAACAGGTGAATTTTGTGCCGCTCAATCAGGTGCTGCACCTGAAAAACCGGCGTACCCATTTTTATCCCTAGCTCTTTCACCTCCTGACTGCGGGCGACAAAAATGCCGTCGCCGTTGCTGAGCACGGCAACCGGCTTGCCGATCAGATCCGGTCAGAACACCCGCTCACAACTCACATAAAAGTTGTTGCAATCTGCGAGGGCGATGAGAGGTGGCATCAGACAGAATGGATCACGTTCGTTACGACACCCCAGATCACCATCTCCAACTCGTCATGGAGCGGAATATCAGGATACTCCGGATTTTCGGCTTTCAGCTTCCAATGGTCACCGTTGCGAGCCAGACGCTTGACGGTCAATTCGCCGTTCAAGGCGCAGATCACAATTTTGCCCGCTACCGGCTCGACCGAGCGGTCTATCACCAGAATATCGTTCGGGTAAATCCCGGCGGCGATTATCGAGACACCTTGCGCGCGGGCAAAAAACGTGGCGGCCGGATGTTGAATCAACAACTCGTTCAAATCCAAGCTTCGCTCGATATAATCGTCGGCCGGCGACGGAAAGCCCGCGGACACCTTGCCGGTAAACAAGGGCAGTCGCCACCGCCGCAGACGGGTGAAGGGCTGGGGGTCGGTCAAGACCGTAGGGGCAAGGGATGTGGGTATCATCGGCAGAAAATCCAGTTCTCTATTTGTTCTCTTTTTGGCATTGTAGCCGGCTTTGCCCGAACCGCCAATAATAATTCACGAGAATGAGAATGACTTTCACGCGGCCCCATCGTGTTACTTATCAATTTTTCCGTTTTCTGTTTCTGGCCCCTATGCGCCAAATAATGTAGAAAATTTGTAATTTTATAAATTATATGGCGTAGATTTTTGGAATTATTTGGCGCATCAGGATTCGGCTTTCTTGTTTTTGGTGTAGTAATAGAAGGTTGTTCGAGGCATGCCAATCTGTAACTTTCTACATTAGTTGGCGTATCTTTTTTGGCATTATTTGGCGCATAGGGGCCAGAAACAGAAAACGGAAAAATTGTACGTTGAAGGATCAATCAATGGGTCAGGTTGAAACCATAGACGCCGCGCTACAGCTATCAGGAAATACTTAAATCGCCCCCAAACTGACTTTTTTTTTGCTTAGTCGGTCTGACGCCAAGTTGAGGTATAGTTTACTTTGACTATTGTAATAATTGGAATTATTGTATATTCTTTTTATTTTTTATCTTCCATCGGAAAGACGACAATGAATGACGATATCAATAAAATAACTGACGGCGCTGTTGACCTCTTTGAGAGCCTCACCTCAGATCAGACCTCACGGACTGGCCATGCAGCCAAAAGAGTTCACTCAACCTTGAATAACAATGTTGCACCTGAAGTCCTTGCACTTCAGTTAACGTTGAACAGCAAAAAAAACAACCCAGATGAGCCTCTCGACTTCACAGCTGATGACATGATTTCAGTTGCCAAGTTTTACAAAGCAAACAAAACACGATCAGCATATACAAAAAAGCAATCAGGTGCCCTTATCCGGGAACAACGCTCAGCCGATGATGAAAATACAACCACTGCGACAAGGAAATCAAAAAAGCTGTCTCAACAAGAAATATGAGGGAAATCGTAAGGATTCCTTCGTAAATGAGTATCATACTTTTGTAGAATTCCGTGCTGGCCGGTTGTCAGTTAAGAAAATAGGAAAAACCGATGGCAATAGTAACAATTCCACTTGGCGCAACCGTTAAGATTAGTAGGCAGGATGGGTCTAGTGAAAGCTACAAATTTTTAGGCTCAGATGAGAAAGGACTGATCTTTCATGACAGCAACGGCCAGCGCCATGCAGATGTGCTGAACCAAGCGTACACAAGTATTACGATTGAGCCGTAAAGAGGAAGGAATACTGACTGCAAGATAAACGCTCGTTTTTCTTGCAGTCAAAAATCAGCCAATTTGACGCGAGAAAAGCATAAGAAAACTCATTGAGAAAATCAAAAAAAGGTTCAATGCCTCGATTTTGCTTTTCTGGCGATGTTTTTTACTCATTTACGCAGGAATTCTTACCGTACCCCTATGAGTAAGTTTGATCAACAACTACAGTCTCCGGCCTATATCCAAATCGAACAACAAAACCGACGCCATGAAATTGCTAGGCTCCATCAATTCATCAATGAGCTTGAGAACCATATAGCGACTCTCCATAGTCGCCTTGTTTACCTCGGGCAAGGATTGAGCACGCCCGACCAGTGCAACGAGTATGCTCAGTTACTCTGGAGGCTCAATCAAGACACCGCAAACTTGAATGCCCATCGCCTACATCTGAGTTCGTTGATTGAATTGGCCAACGTTAGTTATGGCAAGAATCTCTCAGAGCAATGTCGTCGCGAGATTTTTCACCTATACCATGCTGGCAGGTATACACAAGCTCAACTGGCCAAGCAATATGGCGTCAGCCAATCTGCTGTTAGCAAAATCATTAATGGCCCAGTTCCTGCGCACGGATGTCGTGAACCGTTTCAGGATGGCAGGGAGTTATAGGGGTCTGAAGTCCAATAGTACGAAAACGTACGTTTAGCATTAAAAGTAAGTTGCAATATATCGTAAGTGTCTAAAATATCACAAGTTTATAGGCATAAAAATTGTACTAAAAAATCATGTCTACTAGGGGTAGAACGAGCAGTCGTGTCATCTGCCGCCATTTGGCGTCTGTTTTGACCCTGCAAGAATGGTTTTTGGGCTGTCGTAATACAGTTTTTTCCGAGGCGCCCAGTTTGCGCGGATAAGTTAGGCACTCTTTCGAGTGCGATAAACTGTGTAGGATTGCTGCGGCAGGCGGAAACATGCCTCACGACGTTTTCCGACAGGGTTTAAATGGTGGTTCATAGAACAACTGCTCGTTTTACCCCATCTATCGCTTCAACCTGACCCATTGATTGATCCTTCAACGTACAATTTTTCCGTTTTCTATGTCTGGCCCCTCATGCGCCAAATAATGCCAAAAAAGATACGCCAACTAATGTAGAAAATTACATTTACAGCCCCCTTCCCCGCCTTTGAACTCTTGATAATGGATTTTATCAAGAGTTAAAGGTGGCCCAAAAAACCCTCGCATTTAGCGGCATAGCATGCTATGTTACTAAACAGCTAAACAGCTAAACAGCTAAACGTATAGACACTTATTGAAGAGGCAGCCGATGGCCACCCCCGACAACACCACGCGCTGGACAGTCAAGGTCTCGAAAGACACCGACATCGCGGTGCGCAGTTTGCTCGCCCAGCGCGGTATGAAAAAAGGCGATCTGTCCAAATTCATTGAGGACGCCGTGCGGTGGCGGGTCTTCGAGCAAACGCTGAGCGAGACGCGCGCCGCGTTTAGCGATCTCGACCCTGAGGCGCTGCAGGACCTGATTGACGAAGCCACCGAAGCGGTCCGGCACGAGCATCGCCAAGCGATCGCCAGCCCGCCGAAGCCAGAATCCTGATATGCGGGTGGTGCTGGACACAAATGTCCTGATCAGCGCCTTGCTGATCGAAACGTCCCTGCCTGCCCAACTGATCACCCAGTGGCGGCGTGGGCGCTTCGACCTGTTGACGGCCGACCTGCAGCTGGAAGAGTTGATGCGCGTCACCCGCTATCCCAAAATCAGCGCGCGCCTGAAGCCGTCATTGGCCGGGCGTCTGATCAATCATTTGCGCGAGCTTGCCGTTTTGATTGATAGCCTGCCGCCGGTGGAGGTGTCGCCCGATCCTGACGACAATGATGTGCTGTCCATCGCGTTCGGCGGTGCAGCGGATTACCGGTCACCGGCGATAAACCGCACCTGCTCGCGCTGGCACGTTACGAAGGCACGAAGATTGTGTCCGTGCGCGACTTCATCACGCTGACACGGCTGTTGCCATGACCCCCCCCTCAATCTCCGCTTGGCGCGAGGTGAAAACATGACCGACCTTCAAACGATCCCAGCGCAAACCCGGCTGCTGACCGCCGAGGACTTTTTGCGCCTGAGCGAGGTGCCGCCCGAAGTCGAATGGTTCGCCAACCTGACCAACAAAGCGACCCGACGCGCCTACGAAAACGCGATCAAGGACTTCATGCAATTTACCGGCATCCAGCAAGCGGACGAATTTCGCCGCGTGACCCGGGCGCACGTGATTGCCTGGCGTGACGACCTGGTGCGGCGCGAGCGCAACGGCAGCACGATCCGCCACCGGCTTTCCGCGTTGGCGTCGTTGTTCGATTATCTGTGCGAGAAAAACGCCGTCACCCATAATCCGGTCAAGGGCGTCAAGCGGCCAAAGAATGACAGTCTCGAAGGCCGGACCCCGGCCTTGGGCGATCATCAGGCGCGGAAATTGCTGGATGCGCCGAGCGGGGCGACGCTGCGCACCCTGCGCGACAAGGCGATCCTGGCCACCCTGCTCTATCACGCACTGCGGCGCGAGGAATTGTGCAAGCTGAAGGTGAAGGATTTCAAGCAGGAACGACGTGGGGTGCCGCACCTGAAAGTGGCCGGCAAAGGCGGCAAGACCCGCTATGTGCCGTTGCACCCGGCCGCCGGCGGCCTCATTCATGATTATCTGGAGTTAGCCGGACACGGCAGCGAGGAAGCCGGCGCGCTGTTTCGGCCGGTCAGCAACAACACGAAAGGCGGAGGGGCTAAGGCGATCACCCCCGACGGCATCTATAAGCTCGTGCGCGCTTATTCCAGCGAGCTGGGTTTTACGATAGGTGCACACTCACTCCGAGCCACCGCGGCGACCAATGCGCTCGACCATCAAGCCGACATCGCCAAGGTGCAGGAATGGCTAGGACACGCCAACATTGCCACGACGCGGATTTACGATCACCGCAAGACTCGGCCGGAGGACAGTCCGACCTTCAAGGTGAATTATTGACAAAAAGCGTTTGACTCAAGTCAGGTCAGTCCTTCGTAAACTCAACTGGAAGATTCTCTTGTTGAAAAACAAATCGTGGTACAAGTTGACCATCGACTTGTACCTGATCAATAAACATGCTGGCTGGCCTCACCCATAGCAAGCCTTCGCCATATAAGTCTTTATAAACTACCATGTCCTCTAAAGTTTCTGAATGTTTTGCTAAGCCAATAACTTCATACTCTTTTCCTTTGAAATGCCTATATTTCCCAAGCTTAATATCTTGACTATTCACGCACAAAGCCTCAAATCTAAATTACCAACGCCAGGGGTTAACATTCCATCATCATTTAATTGATCAGGATCTCCAACGACCATAATGTCAGCATTCGGTAATTCACGCCTTAATTCAGCAATCGCCTCTTCTGTATAAAATATCGAGCAGATAACCACATGACGAGGCATACATCTCTTAATCGCTGTTTTTGTCAGATGTATGGCAGTGCATCCAGTGGCTAATACCGCTTTTCCCACTATAAGAGTATGAATACTTTCTCCCTTGAGTTCGGGTAATTCCAAGTGGCTAATCCCCGTGTTCAGAGCCTGGATTCCTCTCCTCCCTTCGAAGTCCATGTAGCCAGCTATTGAATTCTTAATTTTTTTAGTGAGCCCTTTACCGAGAAAGGAAAAATCATCTCTTGTCGTAACTATTGCACATAGAGGAATGCTTGGATATAACCCAGCGACTTCAACCATCATTGGGGTTTTAAAAGCCTTTTCAGTTACAAAGTAATTTTCGATAATTTTTTTTCCTATTTCCTCACCAAGATCAGTTATAGCTGATCTTAACGTATCTTGATCGGACTCGGAATTCATAACGACCGACTTTAAACTATCGGTATAAGCTGATTTCAGAAGATCATGCATTGATTAAATCCAATCATTAAATTGCTGGTCGAGTTTAGAAAGGCACCCCCAGAAATCTCTGTTAATTTCCGCTCGAGAAAAATGAACAGTATGAGACTTTCCATGCAATTCGTAAGTCAATTCGGCCCCATCTTTAGTTACCTCATAATAGACAACGGTATCTTGTGTTGGGCGTCGTTGGCTAGCAATTCTTACAAAATGATCGACATAAGTAAGATTTTTACCAATCGAAGCTCTGTCTTTCAATAAATTTAAAAAACTGTTTTCAACAAGATCCTGGAGATCGTGAGTAAACTCATAATCTGATATCCAATAGCCTTTATAGTAGTCACCGACTTTTTTGATAAAAATTTCTTGTTTGGGTTCTGGAATGACCGAAGTGTTTTTGAATACCAAAACTTTTGTAGGGTTTATTTTTACAGCACGATCAAATTCTGCTTCTGTGGCTGATGTTCCCTGGCGGATTTCATACCCGTATCGCTCTCCTAATAGAAGAATATAAAAATCACATTCTTCAGCGAATTTTAGGGTATTTGTATACGGGTTAATTGCGTATGACTGTTGAATAGGCTTAGCCCCTGTAATTTCGACAAAATGATATTTCGAAAAAACTTTCATAACAGCATCCCGATCAGCTGCCATGTCAGAGATTGTAGAACTCAACATTATTTTGATATTTTCGTTCATTAAGAAAATACTTTCATTGGCTCAATTCCCGAGAAACAGATTGCGCAGGCAGCTTTGAGTAATTCAATTGAATGTATCGGCTGGAATGAACAGTCTACCGAACGCGCTTGCGTGCAGCCGTGACGTTAAGCCGATAGCTAACCATTTGAGTGCTAACGCCATATTGACTCGCCGCTTCAGCGAGATCCAGCCGCTGACGCGCTATCTTCAAGGCAGCTTGCTCAGGAATTAAAAGCACTCCTGCAAGCCAATTGGCTTCATCCTCTAAATCTTTGTTGAAATTTCTAAGCCCTAATTCTGTTAAAGGGGGCATAGGAGGATGTTGTAACAATGCATGAGATAACTCGTGGGCGATATTGCTACTTTGCCTCCCCTTAGAATGCCGGTCATTGTGAATAATGAGTCGAGCAGTTCCATGGAATATCGTGATGGCAGAGAAGATATTAGAGCCTTCTCCCAAAAAATGAGTAACAGCGCGGGGAGCCTCACGGCGCATTTCGCTAAGAGGCAAAACATCAATTGCCAAATGTTTAGACAATACCCATGGATCCAAAGGGTCAAACTGAGACAACCCTAATTCACCCCGTATTTCCGCAGCAATTTGGTTTGCTTCGGTCTTGAACCCGCGGCGTAAACTCAATTTTTTTTCTTTAATCGGTTATAGGCCGCTTGCACCATCTCTTCGAGGGCTACTGCGGCTTCCTTGGTTAAGTTGGCGTCCGCTCTGAAATAGGCCAGAACTTTGGTCAAAGACTCTGCGGATTGAATGACCCCTATTCTATCAACATAATCCGCCGGATTGAGTCCTGCCCACGCAGATAATTTAGCCAAGCTGTCCGCATCAGGTCTTCTGCCTTGAGCCATTCTTGTCAATGTTGAGGCGCTAACGCCGGTTTGCGCAGCTAGTTGCTTCCAGTTTAGATGCTTGCTTTCTCGTTCAGCATCAAGCGCTCTGTAAAATGCCATGGCGTCGAAATCGCCGATTTGTGTGTTCACCCCTATCCTCATATTAAAAAATTGCAAAGTAGCAATTGACAACCTAAATAGCAATCTATAAACTTTGCCTGTGATTGCATTTTAGCAATTGAATGGCATTTTATCAATTACGCGGAGTTAGTTATGGCAACAAATCCCCCAAAAAATGACGGTCATCGCATTGGCGCCGTTAAAGAACGCTCTCAAACTCAAACGACTTCAGGACATTGGGTAAAACGCGATGCTAATACTGGGCGTTTCATGGACGTTAAGTCAGATGGCACCCCATTTAAAGGGGTTCGCAAAGAAAAATAGATTCCTATGGGGGCTTAGCGAGCCCCTTTTTACCCGGCGTCCTTCAATTTTTATTAAGGTTAAAAAATGACGAAACTACAAGGTGCAGTTGTAAAAGAACAAGGCGTAACATTTGCGATTGTTATCGTGAAACAATTCGTGCTTCAGTCGCAAGTGGAGTTTCAGAAAGCAGCCTCGGCTTTCTCGAGATATTTTCCGGGAATGCCGATAGTTCTCATGGCACAGAATGGCCGAGGTGTACCCACTTATCGGGGACGAAAAGATATCGTCGACTTTTTGGCCAATATCCATATCTCCCAAATCCCTTGGAAAGAATATACATTCAATTGACTATGAAAGACTATTTCACAGGAATTCTCATTGTCATCGCCTATTCCGGTCGCACGCAGGCGACCATCATTCTGGGAATGACGGGATTTATCGTTATCAACCTTGTTGGCGATTACTCACTGGCTCATTTCCAGCTGACCGGCCCAATGGCCGGTTTAACCGATGTCATAAGAGAGAAATTTGCTCACCGGTATGACAAGGCGGCATGGGTAATGCTGTTCAGCTTTTGGTGGTTGGCCTTCAAGTTCTACCATAAGGACAAAAGGAAGTTTTGGAACAGCTTTTAGCTGTTCAATGGTCTGACTGCGGCTTATTTAAAGCCCTACCATCCGCCGCAAACTCTGCTGCATGGCTGCTTTAAATGCAGCATCATTCGCTAACAACTTATACAATTCGAGTTCATTGCGCCGGTTTTTCAACATCACTTCTTCAAATATCTTCTCGAACGCCAAATCCCGGTTATGGATATCCGGGTTGTTTTGGTATTTTTCTTCGAAATCGGGATGAGCCTTGATGCCGTCGGCGATGTTGATGAACTTGATGCGTTGTTCTTGGGGCGTTGCGCCCCACCCCTGAAACCAGCGCTCATTGAAATTGCGGATGATCTCGTCCAAAGGATCGTGATCTTGATCGCCGCCATGAGCGCCGCGCGGATTCGGGTTTTGCGGTTCCAGTTCGGTTTCACTGGCGTCCAAACCGATGCTGTGATTGAGCTTGACGCGCTCCAGGCCGTATGAAGACAAATCCACCGAATCCAGCAATTCATCGATTTGATCCGCGTCCGGGTCTTTAACGATCAGTTTGGGGATCAGGAATTTCAGGAACCAGAACAGCTTTTCCCAGACGGCAATTTCATACGGCAGGATCGAAGCCATTTGGCCGTAGATCTTGACGAATTGCTTGGCCTTAATCTTGAAGTCGGCCTTGTCGCGGTCTTCCAATCCCAGTTCGCTATTAAAACGGGCCGCGGCCGTGTCGATGATCGGGCTCAGTTGCTGGGCATCGGCATTGCCAAAGTACAGTGCGACAAATTGTTCGACCTCTTGCCATTCGTACACGCCTACATCGGCCAGCGCATCTTTCAACTCGTGCAGCACGTTGACATCGGTCGCTTCCGATAAACGGGTTGCGGTATAGAAAGGATCGAAGGCGGCTTTGATGTCTTCGACCGAATTGAAGAAATCGAGGATGAACAGATCCTCGGTTTTCTTGCCCCACTTCGGCGCCGCGCGGTTCAAGCGGGATAGCGCCTGCACCGCCAGTACGCCCTGTAGCTTCTTATCGACGTACATCGCGCAAAGCTTGGGTTGGTCAAAGCCGGTCAGATATTTGTTCGCCACGATCAGTAAGCGATACTCGTCATGGTTGAAATAGTCGCGGGTTTCGTTCTCGGCAAAGCCATTCATCTCGGCTTCGGTGTACTCAATGCCGTCGATCTCCTTGGTACCTGAAAACGCGATCAACGCCTTGAAGGGCTTGCCGCGATCATTCAGCAGGCGGGTAATGGCTTTATAATAACGGATGGCGGTTTCGATGTTCTGGGTGATCACCATGCCCTTGGCTTTACCCTTGAGTTTTTTGCTGTTGACCACCTGCGGAATAAAATGATCGAGGATGATCTCCGCCTTGATATTGATCGTCTGCTGATGCCGCTCCACGTAAGCGCGCAGTTTTTTCTGGGCCTTTTGGCTGTCAAACAGCGGATTCTCGGCAATCGATTTTTGAATCTCGTAATAGCTCTTATAGGTCGTGTAATTGGCCAGTACGTCGAGGATGAAGCCTTCCTCGATGGCCTGCTTCATCGAATACAGATCAAACGGCGCGAAGCTGCCGTCCGGCTGTTTGCAGCCGAATTTCTCCAGCGTATTATTTTTGGGCGTGGCGGTAAAGGCCAAATAGGAGGCGTTCCCGCGCATTTTGCGGGATTGCATCGCCTGCAGGATTTTATCCTGAACATCCATGCCTTCTTCATCGCCATTCTCGTTTTTGCCCATTGCCCGGTTCATGTTGTCATGCGCGGAACCGCTTTGGGAACTGTGCGCCTCGTCGATGATCACCGCAAAACGCTTATCGCTGAGATCGGCAATGCCATCGATGATGAACGGGAATTTCTGAATGGTGGTGATGATGATCTTTTTGCCCTGCTCCAGGGCGCTTTTCAGTTCCGATGACTTAAATGCCGGCGCGATGATGTTTTTGACTTCGGAAAATTCGCGGATGTTTTCGCGTAGCTGTTTATCGAGCAAACGGCGGTCGGTAACGACAATCACCGAATCGAACAATGGCTGATCCAGACTTTTAGCCCCCGGTATCTTCAGGCTGGCCGGATAAGCTTCGATCAGCTGATAAGCCGCCCAGGTGATCGAATTGGATTTACCCGAGCCGGCCGAATGCTGAATCAGATAGGTCTGCCCTACCCCATGCTTACTGGCATGGTCCACCAGCCGGCGTACCACATCCAGCTGATGATAACGCGGAAAATAGAGCGTGCGTTTGGGCAGCGGATCTTTGCTGCTGCCGTCGAGCCGGACGAAATGCTGGATGATATTGGCGATACTGGCCTTGCTGAATATCTCTTCCCACAAGTAGGCGGTTTTATGACCGTGCGGATTAGTAGGATTACCTGCGCCGTGGTTATGGCCCTTATTGAACGGTAAAAAGAACGTGGCTTTACCGTCCAGCTTGGTGGTCATGTAGACCTCGTCGGTATCCACCGCCATATGCACCAGGCAGTGGCCGAATTGCAGCAAGGGCTGAGCAATATCACGGTCCTCACGGTACTGTTTTTGCCCGTGATAACGCGCATTCTGTCCGGTCCATGGATTTTTCAGCTCCAAGGTGGCGAATGGCAGGCCGTTGATGAACAGCACCAAATCGATTTCTTCCAGCGTATTAGTCAGCGAATAGCGAACCTGACGGGTGCTGCTGAAGAGATTGGCGGCAAAGTTCTGTTTCACTTTGTCGGAACTGCTGGCCAGCGGCGCCGGATACATCAGCGTCAGATTGGCATCGTCGACGCTGAGGCCTTTTTTCAGTAAGTGCAGCAGGCCGTATTTTTTGATCAGGCGGTCGAAGCGTTCCAACACCTTTAGCTGCCAATCGCCGCCGTGTTTTTGCAGCTTTTCCAGTTCGTCGTGCTGGGTCTGTTCCAGAAACGCCCAGAACCGTTTCGTATCGAGCGCATAACGGGCATTAAAATCCTGCGGCAAGCCGAGCTGGTAGCCGTGATGCTGAGTGAAGGGTACCTCGCTCCCTTCGGCAATGGCCTGTTGTGCTTCCAAGCAGGTGCCGGTCAGTTGTTTTTCGATCGCGATTTCCAGTTCTTTTTCATTAGTTTTACTGACCATCGGGTTTTCCTTATGCCACCAAGCTGTCGGAGAGTTCAGGTGCTGAGCTTTCAACGAGCGCAGGAACCCTGATTTTGCCGGTCACCGCGCTATTGATCAGGGTGGCTTTGTATTCCTTCAGTTTGTCGATTTGCTGTTGTTGAATTGAAATGGCTCGGTCGATTTTGGTGGATTCGGTTTCGATGTGGGCGACAATGGCGGCTTGTTCTGTTAATGAGGGTAAAGGCAAATACAAGTTACCCAGATGGGTACGATTAGTTGAGGCTAAATTAGTCGTTTTTGTCGCCGTATCGATGAAGTATTTTCGTGCCATATCGGTCGCCAGAAAATTAGAAACAAAGTCCTGACTCAATATTGACTGATTTACACGAATAGCAAATACATGATTTTGGTGTAGACATGGTTTAATCTCATCACGCCAAACAGTACCCCTACCTAATTTATCAATATCGCCACCTTCGGTAACAAGAATATCGCCGTTCTGTAAAAGATAACGGGGTATTTCGTTATTTGGTACCGAAATTGTTGCAATATCATCTAATTTAAAATATCCACTTTGAACGTTTGCTACCCTTATATATGGCATTTCAACAAAGTTCTGTTGAAGGTATGACTTGCCAAGAGTTATCCCTGATTGGATTTTTGAATGCATTTTAAGTCTTGCGCAAATCCAATGCGCCGGTATCTCGCCAATCCACTTCACGCCGGAGTCGCGCATGGGAGCGCTGGGATTCAGGCCTCGGGTAACGGCATTTTGAATCAGAATTTGTTTGTGCTCTTTGAGCAAAGCGATCTGTTTTTCCTTAATCGCCACGGCCTGATCCATCTGCGCGGTTTTCCGATCCAGAAAAGCAGCAATAGCGATCTGTTCGGGAAAGGGAGGGACTCCCATAATAACCGCTTTCATTTCATCGTAGCGTGTAGTCCAAAGATCAGCAACAATCCCATGACCCATGCGATAAAATTCTTCGATAAACGCATAGCTTTTCAAAAGATATTGGCAGTATTGTGGTTGAATGCCTTTGGGTTCTAAAACAATATTGATGAGTGAAACTGATCCGTCTCTATCAGAAACCCCACTAGAGCCTTTTCGATCAGATCGGCTATTGATAACAAAATCTCCTTTTCTTACCAATTTTCTATTGTCACCGTCATTGGTTTTTGCTGCAGTTTCTAATTGCGGCAATATTCCATTTTTCGTAACAGATAATGGATGAAAATCTTTATCGGAAACTTTTTGTCTCCGTTCTTCAAAACGTGTACCTAAACGCGTTATATCCCAATGTGCTGGAATTTTTCCCAGCCATTCCACACCGGAATTCTTATAAGCCTCGTATTTCAGCATCGCCGCCAGTTGTTCAATCATCGCTTGTTTTATCCGTTTTATTCAGCAATTGCGCCTGTACTTTAATCCGTTCCAGTTCAAGCTCTCGTTTCAGTTCTGCTTCGCTCGGCAGGTAAGGCAGGTATTTGGCGGCAAACAGTTGTTCACTGTCAGTCAGCACCGAATATTTCACGACCGCTTCGCTTTTCTGGCTGCACAGGATCAGGCCGATGGTGGGATTATCGTCGACGGCGCGTTGCTGCTGGTCATAAATGCGCACATAGCTGTCCATCTGGCCGACATCCTGATGGGTCAATTTGCCCAGTTTCAGATCGATCAGCAGAAAACATTTCAGTTTGAAGTGATAAAACACCAGGTCGATATAAAAATCCTGGTCTTCGGTGCGAATGCGCTGTTGCCGGCCCACGAACGCAAAACCTTTTCCGAGTTCCAGCAGAAATGCTTGCAGATTGTCGAGCAAGCCCTGTTCCAGATCGGATTCCAAAAGCCGCTGGTTGGGTAGGTTAAGGAAGTCAAGAATATAGGGATCACGGAGATAATCCTTGGCGGACAACGCCTGGGGTTCCGTTTCGGCGATTTTTTGTTCCGCTTCGGCCTGAACCGCCGCTTTATCGCGGCTGGACAGCAGGCGTTCGTAATAGAGTTTACCGATTTGCCGTTCCAGGGCTCTGGCACTCCAATGCTGTCCGATCGCTTCCTGTTGGTACCAGCTTCGGGCGTTGAGGTTATCCACCCGGAGGAGCAGCCGGTAATGTGTCCAACTCAATTCGGTACGCACTGCGTTCCAATTTTGATAGGCCATAAAAAAAGCCCGCATATTGCGCAAGTTGCGGGCATCAAAGCCTTTGCCAAACTCCGCCGTCAACCGTTCGGAAAGCGCCTGCAGCTGTTGTTTGCCATAGGCGGCACGGGCTTGTCCCTGCTGCTCATGTTCGACAATCAAGCGGCCGATCTGCCAGTAGCATTGGACCATTGCGCTATTGACCGCTTGCTGTACTTGCTGCCGGGATTGCTGGATGACGGCCGCGATGTGCGTCAATAGCGGCGTGAGCTCATCGCTCAGTGACGCATTGACGCTTAACGGCATTATTGGCTCAAAATCTTGCACCACTGGCGCCTATATCTGGTCCACAGTAATCCCCAGAATATCGGCAATCAGGCCTTCCGCCTGTTTTTCCAGGGCAATGATGTCGCGGGCCACCTCTTCCATCGTGCGCAGCGGTTTGTGCCGGTAGAAATACTTATTGAAACTGATCTCGTAGCCGATCTTGGTAGAGTCGAGATTGATCCAGGCCTCAGGAACATGCGGTTTAACCTCCGCCAGGAAATAGCGGTGAATGCTGTCATTCAGCGGCACCGATTCACTGTCGCGCAGATCGGTGTTGGTTTCGTAAGTCAGATACTCGCCTTTCTTCTCGGTCGGATAATAGCCGAAATCGGGCAGTTCTTCCGCTGTGCAGTCCAGATGTTGCAGCAGTTGGTCGAGTTTGTCGCCGCTGAGTTTTAGTTTTTTCGCGATGACTTTTTCGGCGGCTTCTTCATACCAGCTGACCGCATTGAGGATGGCGTTTTTGTCACTGGCACTCAGCTTAATGGCCTGGGCTTCCAGTGCGTTATCGACTTGGGCGGTGAACTGATTAAAATCGCTGCATTCGGCTTCGCCGATTGCGGCCATCAGTGCATTGGCGGTCTTCACCAGGTCCCGTTGTCTTAGCCATGTACTCGGACTGAGTAGTTTTTGGCGGCTTTTGGCGTTCAGATTTAACTCGTTTTCATCACACCAGGACAGAATGGCCTTTTCCTGATCAACCAACGTGCCGATCTCGTAGACCGCATCGCCCCATTCGCTGTAAATCCATTGCATCGGTTCGCGCAGCGACCTGTCGAAGCGCAGAGTTTCGATAAGTTCGGCGCTGAATTGCGCTTTACGGCGATCGGGCCGCTCGATATTGACCTTGTAGTAGCCAAAATCGCGGTTATCGAACACTTGCGCCGCGATACCGGAATTATCGGCCTGACGTTCTTTTGTCGCCAATTGCAGATAAGTCGCGACAATTTCCTGAATATGCTCAGAGGAGAATTCGCAGTTTTTGTTGCCGAGATTCTTGCGCAGTTTGCGGAAAAGCTGGCTGGCATCGATCAACTGCACCTTGCCTTTGCGCTGGTCCGCTTTGTGATTGGATAGCAGCCAGATATAGGTGGTAATCCCGGTGTTGTAAAACAGGTTGTTAGGCAGCTGGATGATCGCTTCGAGCCAGTCGTTTTCGATGATGTGCCGGCGAATGTTGCTTTCGCCACCACCGGCGTCGCCGGTGAACAAACTGGAACCGTTATGCACCGAGGCGATGCGGGAGCCGTGCGGGCTTTGGTCCAGGCTTTTCATCTTGCTGACCATTTCCATCAGGAACAGCAATTGCCCGTCGCTGGAACGCGGTGTGGCGTCTACGGTTTCCGGCTTACCCCAATAGTCTTTCAACGTCACTTTAAAACGTGGATCAATCACGTCGTTGCCGTCCTTGATGAATTTCTGCTCGCTGGCCCAGCTTTTGCCATAGGGCGGATTGGAAAGCATGAAGTCGAAGCGGGTGCCGGCGAATTCATCGGTAGACAACGTGGAGCCGACCCGGATATTGGCCGGGTTGTTGCCTTTGATCATCATGTCGGATTTGCAGATCGCGTAGGTCTCGTCGTTGATCTCTTTGCCGTACAGATACACATCGCCAGTGGCACGAATCGCGCCTTCTTCATCCTTGATGAAATTTTGCGACTCGGTGAGCATACCGCCGGACCCGCAAGCCGGGTCGTAGATGGTCATGACGGGCGGCAGCTGGTCTTTGACCGGGTCAAAGATCAGATGGGTCATCAGCTCGATCACTTCCCGGGGCGTGAAGTGTTCGCCGGCCTCTTCGTTGTTTTCTTCGTTGAATTTGCGGATCAGCTCCTCAAACACATAGCCCATGCCTAAATTGGTGAGCGCGGGCAGACGATTGCCGTCCGGATCTTCCACCTCATTCGGGGTAAGATTGATAGAGGGAGAGGTGAACTTTCCTAGCACGTCCAGCAACACATCCTTGCCGGCCATGTGGCGTACTTGGGCCTTGAGGTTGAACTTGTCGATAATCTCTTTGACGTTGGCACTGTAGCCGTTCAGATAGTCTTCGACATTGGCGAGCAGAATCTGCTGGTTATTCGTCGCGGTTTTGGCGAGTTGGGTGAGCGTCCATTTGCTGGTGTTGTAAAACACGTAGCCTGAGGCGTCTTTCAGGCCGTTATCGTCAAGTTCGGTCAGGCCCATCTCGTTTCTCTGGAAGGCCAGCTCTTCCAGTACTTTTTCTTTGCTGGGCTCCAGTAAGGTATCCAGGCGGCGCAACACCACCATGGGCAGAATAACATCGCGATATTTGCCGCGCACGTAGACATCGCGCAGGCAGTCGTCAGCGATCGACCAGATGAAAGAAACCAGTTTATTGTGGGCGGCGTGGTTCATTATTTTAATTTCCTGCTTTCAGGCGATTTTTGGGCCTGTTTGATCCGATTTTCAATTTCTTGCATAACTTGATCGTGATCGAATAATTCGCCTCGATCCGCAGCCGCTATGCCCAGGGCAATTTTTTCAATCTGGCCAGGTTGTTGTTCAAGGTCTTTTGTGTGAGCTTTATTCACTAAATTCCGGTCACTTTGGGTTCGTCTGTAACTGCATAGGATACTATATCTGTACGGTCGGATTGTGCCTATTGTGGGCCTTGCCGTACTTCCCTTTATCATCGCTGGAATGCCTACTAAATATCTACTATTGATCTGAATCTAGGGTTGTACGAACTTTATAAGCTACGCCGATTCGCTTCGGAGCGGATTGCCGGCGTTTGAGGGATTTCTGCACGTATTGGAGCGCTTCTTCTTCATTGTTGACGACAGTTACGAGGGTTCGCCCTTTTCCGCCGATCCGTCCGTAAGTGGTTTCCACGATCCAGTTGCCGAAGAGGTCTTGACCGTAGGCGATCGAATAGGCGCGGTGAATGTTGCGCTCGGGATCGCGGGCTTCAAGATAGGCAACCGGCGTTATCATTGGCTGTAACTCCCCCCAGGGCTCACCTGCCCTAGGCAGAGGCCGCTAAAGCGTGGTTTTGCTCAAAGGACAAATCGCGAAAGCCCTTGTCAAAAGATATACACATCATGTATTTTTATTATACATGCTATGTATAATATATGAGGTTAGCCATGCATATCAACTTATCGACGGAAATGGAGCAGTACCTTCAAAGTAAGGTTGGCACCGGTTTTTACAGTAACGCGTCCGAAGTTGTCCGCGATGCGATCCGCCGGATGCGGGAAGAGGATGAAAAGCTCGCGGTGCTGCGGGCGGTCGTGCAGATCGGCGACGACCAGCTGGAACGCGGCGAAGGAACTCCGTACGCACCGGAGCGGCTTGAATCCATTACCGCTAAAGCTTTTGCCAATTCTCGTCAGGACAAGAAAGTAAATCCCGATGTTGCACCCTGATGTCGCGTTAATTCTCTCGCCTCAGGCCGAGGAAGGGTCACCGTAAGGATTCATGCGAAAATGGGCAATAGCATTCTTGCTCATGTGCGAAACCTCCTTACCATGTAATTTACGCACCGCACACCATAACGAGGCGTCGGCTTGAACAAATATTAGATTCGCCAGTTGGGCATAAGCAGCACAATGCGGTCAGTCATTAATAAATTCTTCGAATTTTCTATGGAGTAACCAACTGGGAGTTCGTGACAGCCGTTCAGAGTCGACAAGATACGAGGCTACAGTCTTCTTCTTGTCGATCATTTCGCGAGCCGCTAGTGCGGAAACGGCGCCGATTAGAGTGCCGACCCCTAGATGAAGAGGTGTATACGGGGCCATGCCATCAGAAAGTGGGAGGGCCAAAATAGTGGCAGTTACTGGCAGGCCGACAGAAAATATACTGCAAATGTCGCTCTTTCGGAAAAAGTGGAGCGTCTTTTTATACTGACTATTTTTGCCCATCCCCTCGAAAAGGTAAAAATTAGCAATATCTAATAAGTTGGCATGCACATAGCTGTAATTCAATCTTCGTCATCATCTCCGGCGTAAATACCCAAGCTGAACCGTCTACGGGAATCTCGGAGACTCATTATTTCGACAGGTTCAAATGGCGGCTGGTGACACGACGACTTGTTTTACCCCAAAATTTGATATGCTGCGCTAGAGACGCTCGTATTCTCTATTCGGCACAACTTCGTGTACAACGAAAATCCATAATCCCAACGCTTTTTGCTGCCTGATGCTTAAATCGATCCGCTTCAAGCTATTTCTTACCCTGCTGTTGACCACCTTGTTCGTGGTCGCGGGCATGTTTGCCTTCATGCGTTGGTCCCTGGATCGGGGATTTGCCGAGTTTGTCGAGAAAAGGCAGCGCGAACATCTCGCCGTGCTGCTTGAGAATCTCGGCGACTATTATTCCACCGACCCGGACTGGAAACACTTGGCTGGCAACAAGCGCCAATGGCTGGGACTGCTCGCACAGAGTCATGAGCGTCGGTATCCTTTTCCGAGAGAATGGTTGCAAAAAACGTTGAGCGAGCCGCCGGATGTTTGGCCTCCGGATCTGTCCGACTCCAAGGTGGAACGCCGCTTTCAGCCGCTGGAATTGCGCGTAATGCTGCTCCGGGCCGATCAATCGATTATTTTTGGGCGGCGCGAAGGATTAGATAAATTAACTTTGTATCCGATCCGGCATCAGCAACAGGTGGTCGGCTATCTGGGTCTCTTGCCCGGCAAACCCGTAAAGCAACCGATCGAGCTCCAGTTTATCGAGCGGCAAACGCAATCATTTATCTGGATCGCATTAGGGATGGTTGTGCTGTCGGCGGTTCTCGCGTGGATGTTGGCTTATACGTTGGGTCGCCCGTTAAAGCGGATCGCGGGGGCAGTAAAAACCCTCGCAGTTGGAAATTATGATGTTCGCTTACCTATCGAGTCGACTGACGAGTTGGGGCAGTTGGCACGCGATTTCAACGAAATGGCGGCCGCGCTGGCACAGGCCGAACAGACGCGACGCCGTTGGATCGCGGATATTTCGCACGAGCTCAGGACTCCGATCGCTTTGCTGCGCGGTGAGATCGAAGCCTTACAGGACGGCATTCGGCCGTTGACGCCAAGTGCGGTCGATTCGCTCTACAGTGATCTAATGCGCCTGAATCGCCTGACCGACGATCTCTATCAGTTATCGCTGTCCGATCAGGGCACTTTGAGCTATCGCAAAGCGCTAATCGATCCGGTCGCAATCCTGAAGGCGGATATGGCCGCCCTGATGCCGGAGTTTTCGAACAAGCAGATCATGCTCCAACTGATCGACCAGCGCGACTCTCCCTTTACTTTATATGCAGACGCCGACCGCATGTCGCAGTTATTTCGCAATCTTCTGACCAATAGCCTGAACTACACCGATACCGGCGGAAAATTGGAAATTACCGTGTCGCGACAGGGCAATATACTGAGTATCGAATGGGCCGACAGCGCGCCTGGTGTACCTAGATCAGCACTGCCGCACCTCTTCGAGCGTTTTTATCGGGTTGAAAGTTCGCGTAGCCGACATCACGGCGGTGCCGGCCTCGGACTGGCGATTTGCAGCAATATCGTAAAAGCGCACGGGGGCACGATTCGAGCCAGCGCCTCCGCGCTGGGCGGACTTCATATCCAGATCGAATTGCCGGTGGAGCGATGAAACAGATACTGATTGTCGAAGATGAACCGAAGCTTGCGCAGCTTGAAGCCGACTATCTGCGGGCGTCTGGCTTCGCCAGTACGATTCTGAGTAATGGTCTTGAGGTCGAGCCCTGGCTCAAAAAGAACCTCGCCGAACTGGTGTTGCTTGATCTGATGCTGCCTGGGCGGGACGGTCTGGAGCTGTGCCGCGCGATACGGGGTTTCAGCACCATTCCGATCATCATGGTGACGGCCCGGATCGAAGAAATCGACCGCCTCTTGGGGCTGGAACTCGGCGCCGACGATTATATCTGCAAACCGTTCAGCCCGCGCGAAATGGTCGCGCGGGTCAAGGCGGTATTACGCCGCTTGCAACCTCCCCCTGAGGCGAGGAATGAGCATTTGCTGACGCTCGATCCCAGCCGTTTTCGCATGCGGGTGGAAGGCCGCGAAACCGAACTAACTGCGGTTGAATTCGAACTGTTGCAGGCACTGTACCGGCAACCGGGGCGCATTTTCTCCCGGCAGCAGTTGATGGATTTGATCTATCCGGATCAGCGCATCGTTTCGGACCGGACGATCGACAGCCATATCAAGAAGCTGCGTAAGAAGTTGACCGAACTGCTCCCTGAGCAAGAAGTCATCCATTCGGTGTACGGAGCCGGCTATCGCTATGAAAATCCGGACTGAGAGCTTCCACATTATTTTCACAATTGCTGCAAATTGTTTGCATGGTCGTCGTTTATCTTAATCACCAAGAGCGGGGAAATACCGTTCTTATGATTAACTAATCCAAATGAGAACAAGACCATGAACAAAACTTTACTGACACTCGCAATCGTTTTGACTTTTCCTTTGACTGTCGCTGCATTTCCTGGCGCTCAAGGACCAGGCGCGGAAGAATATCAGCAACATCGGATCGAGCGGCTTACCAAGGAGCTGAATCTGAGCGCTGAGCAAAAAAGCAAGGTCGAAGTGATCTTCAAGGAGCAACATGAAAAATTCAAAGCGTTGCATGAAGAAACTCACACCAAGCTCGGCACCGTATTGAGTCCTGAACAAATGTCCAAGCTTGAAACGCTCAAACAGCAACGCCGTGAGCACTGGAAGCATAAAGAAGGCCTCCAAAAATCCGAGTAAGTTCTGTTTCATTATCGGAACGAGGTGACGGTCGTGGGCCGTCACCTCTCCAGGAGCTCACTTTATTGCTTTATGCATCAAGCCATTGCCGGTCGATTTTTAATGAGGCCAATGTCAGCTTTGTTTGAATTAACTAATCTAAGCAACGTTTTAATAGATGCTCTTAAGGATCGGTTATACTCCGTTAGCCTCAACAGAGCAGGTTCGGCCTGATCTTGCCAAGATTTGTAAGCGCTCTTTAAACTGCGTCTATCCCTCCTGATTAAAAGAGCAGAAGATAGTGTCCACGTATAATAAGGTGGACACCTATGATGGAGAGCAAGAGTCGATTATCGCGAGCACTGGT
>NZ_JAXUHN010000070.1:0-86844 GCF_035916875.1 Methylomicrobium sp. Wu6 | reverse complement strand
AAGGGGCACCAAAGTGAGCTGTACACCTCGTTCATGAGCGGCACCAGCGCGGCTTTGTCCAGCCGGTCGTAGCCGAATAATTGCCTGGCGTGGGTCCAGTTTTTCTGCTCGACGTGGGCGTTATCATTTTTCTTATAGGGTCTGGAACGTGTGAAGGCGGGTTGTTGCGGGTGATCGGTGAAATAGCGCAACAAATGCTGGTTGAGAAATTCCGAACCGTTGTCGCAATCGAAGCCGCGCAAAGGGAACGGCAATAGGCCCTCGATGGCCTGAATCTGCGCCAAGACGCCTTGCGAGCCTTTGTTCCAGGTCGCCCGACATTCGGTCCAGCCGGTGACGATATCCGTCATCGTCAGGCTCCAGACAAAATCACCGGCCAAAGACGTGCCGCAGTGGGCGACGGTATCGGCTTCGACGAAGCCAGGCTGGGTTTCGTCCCAATGCTGGGTGCGAATGGGAATCTGGGCTTTCAACAGCGAACCGGGTTTGGTGCCGGACAGGCCTTTGGGATGCTGGACGCGCAAGGGTTTGAGCAAGCGATCCAAGGTCGCGGCCGACACCTTCAGCAAGCTGGCGCGTTGGCTGTCAGCCAAGGGGCCGTACTGCTCTTCGTAGTGCGGCAGCCAGATTGGTATCGCCGCCTTCAGGCGCTTGCCGCACAATTGATCGCTGGCGAACCAGATGCGGCGCAACGGTTCCATCAGCACCTCGGCTTGATATTTTCGCTTGGGGCCGGGCCGTTTGGGCGATGCGCTGGCTTTATCGATTTTGCGATTGAGCAAGCGAATCGCATACTTGCGGGCATAGCCGCAGACCTCGCAAAACTCGTTCAGGATCGTTTGTTTCGCCGCTCTCTCGCTTTGTCGATAGCGTTTTTGGATGGCTTGTAAATAAGCGCGTCGTTCGTGTTTTCCCATTGCTGTAATCCGATGCTGTTCGGTTACACACAATGTGAGGCAACGACCCTCTTTTACCGAGGTCTTGGGTTACTTTTAATTTGAGGCAATTCGCTCCCTGACGACCAGACTTGGATCATTGCACTACAAATGCTAGTCTATGCTAGGTTGTGAACCTGTCAGTTTTCCGAACGCCGTCGGAAAAATCAAAAATTTTATTTTTGGGAGAGAATATGAGGTTAAAAGTATTGATTGCAAGCGTTGGCTTGACGCTAATTACCGGTTGCACAGCAACGGTAGACAAAAATTCCGTCCAGGCCACGTCGGCTACTCCGACTTCGATGCAGGTTGAAACAGTGCACATCCCCTTTGATTCTGCTCAGCCGATCTACGTCGTTACGGTTGAACCCTTGCAGGTCGGCACGGGCGGTTCCGCCGGCGGACCGCCCCCGAGCAGCGGGCAATCCAGAGGAAATTATTCCGGATGGGGGCCGTTCGGCTGGATTGGTCCGCGCGGCGGCACCCCGGCTCCCACCGCCTATGAAGGCCACTTAGAGGGCATGAGCGAAAAAGTTGGCAAAGGCATTGCCGCGCAGTTGTTGAGCGCCCTCGGCAACTCGGGAAATATTGTAGTGATTGATTACGATCATTACTTGAAGAATGCGGATAATCCGGCGAGCTTATTACGTCCCGGCGAGGTTGGGCCTTTCGTGATTAAAGGCACTGTCACCGAATTTAGCGAGGTAGCGGAAGCTAATAACGAGCGCCAGGGTGGCTCGCTGGGTTGGGCGGGAACGGTATTGGGAGTTGCCGGAGCGATTTCCGGAACGCCGGCCGCAGGTATTGCCGGCGCGGCGGTCTCGGCCGCAAATCCGACCTGGGAAAATACCAAGGCTCGCCGTACCGGCGCTGTTGGACTGGATTTGCAAGTCGTCGAGCCCAATAGCGGGCGCATGGTCGGCACCATCGTTTCGCACGGCAGTTTCTCCGCGGAATCGGCCAGCAGCGGCGTATCGGTATTCGGTATTGGCGGCGGCGAAAGCGCTTTTGCCGCCAGCGCCTTAGGACAGGCAACCCGCGCCGCGATGAATGATACGGTTAAACAGTTATCGGACCAACTGCGCATCAAAGGCCGAGCTTTTGAACCTGCCAAAGCGCCCGAGATAAAAAAATCCGTTTCCAAAAAAAGCCGGAAAAAACACTAAGGGTTTCGTTAACAGCTGACTCTTTCTGGTTCTTATGCATAGCATCTGAACCAGAAAATGAGATTGACGGATAGCCATCACAAAATTTACAAACCCTACCATGCGGACCGCTAAGTAAGGGGGAAGCTCTTAGGTGTAATCGTAGTCGCTACGCCTTGAATTGCCATCGCTAGTGTTGTGACAATCTGCCCCAACACTTAGCCATGCATAGATTGGCGGCGATTTGCCTAAGAACCCTGTCGAATCAACTCGGCAATGTCTTGTCGTTCTGTTTACTCCCCAATCCGCTGGTAAGCTGCGTGCATTTTTGCTTCGCCGACGCCGGCGCATAGAGAAAATCCGGATAGGGGAAATTATCTTTTTCGGCCAATCCGAGTTTTTTGCGCTCGGCGCACCAGCGTCTTTGGAAATAGTCCGCGAACAGGTCGGGCATGTTCCAGTTAGCCGATTCAAAAGAATATTCCGCGTTGGTCTTTTGCTCAGCCTGCCAGTGCAGATACGGCATTCTGCCGACCGGTTCGGAGAGATAAAAACTGTTGTAGATTTCCAGCATTTTCGGCGCGTTGCGCAGGATGATGAACAGCGGGATGCTCGGCAGCGTGTCATAGACGAAAACGCCCAACGACCCTTCGCTGCGGTCATCGATGCGTCCGGCGATATCTTCGAGCGAAGACAGGAATAAGCGATTGTATTGGCGAAACTCCTCGGTGCCGTAGCCGATGATTTCACTTGCGCACAGTTCGGAAATCGGGCAATCCTTTAAAATCAGCATCCGGAAGTGCACGCCCTTGCGGATGGCATGTTCCAGTTCCCGGCAATGATGTTTATAGCGCGGATCAAAGGTAATCAGCCAATACACATAATCGCCGGGATAAAGCCCGTGCATGAGCTCGGAAAAATCCAGCTCTTTGTTCGTGATGCCGACAAAGCCGCGTTTGGTGGCGTTGATCACGGTGCCATCGATATATTGGGTCAGCACGTTCTGAAACATTTTTTCGGTTTCCCGGCGTTCTTCGGTCGCGATGATCCAATGGTGAAAAAAACCGACCGAAATCACGACTGAGGTAAACAAGCCAAACTCCGAGATCAGTTTCAGCAGCCAGACATATTCCTTGTCGGAAAGATCGGTTGCCAGCACGCCGAAGATTTTGTGGACCACAAAGCCGCCAAAAATCAGAACCAGCGCGAACAGCCATTTCAGGATGGTAATATTCGATGACATGTCCTTCCCCTTTGCTTTTCGGGGCAAAAATTATTGATAATGAGGCTCTCTTATGGGTTACGCGGCATTTTTTAACAACTCTTCGACCCTGTGGCACATCATAAATTCATTCTTTAAACAGCCATGAACATGATCTGCAAACGTTTCATTTTCTTATTATCGATAGGCTTCGCGGCAACGGCGCAGGCAGCAACAGCCGTTGCGGAAATAGCTCACCTATTACAATTTGTCGAAGGGACCCAATGCCGTTACGAGCGCAACGGCAAGATGCACGGCGGCAAGGAAGCAGCCGAACATATCCGAAAGAAATACGCTCATTTCAAGGACGAGATTACGACGGCGGAGGATTTCATCGCGCTGAGCGCGACGAAGAGCGAGATGAGCGGGAAAAAATACCGGGTGTTTTGCGGGGATAAAAAAGTCCAGGACAGCGATCGCTGGCTGTTGGAAGAGTTGAAGCGGTACCGGCAATAAGATGCGCCGGAGTCGGAGTCTTTATAGGTCCGAGGCGGTCAGGATTTTGTAAAAATGATAGGCTGGCTCTTCGTAGGGATGGACGGCCAGCAGGGTCTGCACAACGGCTTGAATTACTTCGTTCCGGCAGATCATCTCGACCTTGTATTCCGCCAGTCTTTCCAGCCTGTCGCTTTCTCCGACATGCGGTCGGCTGCCTGCCAGCGGCCGAAACTGACCTTCGCCCCGCACCTGCCAGCAGCACCGGTCGTAGGCCTCGTAGTGGCCGGCGCCCTGCGCAAACAGCGCTGCCTTGACCGCTTCAAGGTGCGATTCAGGTACGTAGAAACAGAGTTGGTACATGGAGTTTTCAGGGCACGCCGCATAACCTTTCGGCAGGACGGGGTTTTTCAACCCCGTCCTGAAAGTTTAACGCCAGCTTCGAAGTTACGATAAAACGTGTGGACGGGTTTACAAAACCCGTCCGGCCGTGGATTTCGGGCTTAATTTTCTCCCGCTCGGACGTCAAACTCGATCTTCCAGCGCTGGCCGTCCTTTTGCGAAACCGCTTGCAATTCGAGCGTGCCGACTTCGGTGACCGCCGCGCCGAGATGCACCGGCACCACTTCGCCGGGACGGCGGTTTTCCGGAGGCAGCGTCACTTCGATCTCGTCGAGTTCGGTCAGTTCTTCGTCGCTCCAATAGGTCAAGCGCTCGCCGACCTGGTCGTCGCGGCGCGAGTTCGAGGCGAAGAAACGGAAGCGCACCGCTTCGCCGACCACGAGCCCGAATTCGTCGTCCGGCAGTTCTTCCCGGGTGCCTTCTTCCATGCCGAACGGTGCAATGCACAAGGCTTGCAGTTCCGGCGGCAGGCCGGGCACGGCGGGCATCGCGCTTTCGACGCCGACGTAATACGACGCCGCGGTACCGCCCTTGATCCGCACGCCTTTGCCTTTGCGGACGACGCCATAGTACGACGCGCCGCGCGCGACCGCCAGATCGAGGTCGGCGCCGGGCAAGAGTCTTGCCTCGGGCGCACCTTCCTCTGTCAGCCAGGCATTCAACACCTCGAGCAAGCGTCCGGCCAACGGTTCGGCCTTCAGCACGCCGCCGTTGAACAGGATTGCGGTTGGATGCAGGAAGGTCGCATCCTTGGGCAGGTTGACGTCTTTCAGGTCAGCGGCAGCGCTTTGCTGTTTGGCCAGGAAGGCGGCCAGGTGGCGGGTGATCGCGGCATCCTGCGCATAAGGCAGGCCGACCGTTCTGAGGCCGGTACGCGGTCTGACCACCGGCCGGTCGGCGGCGCCGACCTTCGGGATGAAGCCTTCGACCAGCACCTGATTGATTTCGTCGCGGGTCAGTTCGGTGCGCAAGGCACCGCCGATCAGCGACGAACCGCGGTTCGCGACCACGATCGGCAGTTGCTCGATCGCCGCATCGCTGAAGATTTTCTCCTTCGCATCGCGGCAGCTGTGCGTCAAAGCCTGCACCTGCCACGGTTCGAGCCGGCGGCCGTCTTTTTCGAGCTTGGCTTTGACCGTATAGGCGAGCGCGAGGTCCATGTTGTCGCCGCCGAGCAGGATGTGATCGCCGACAGCGACACGGGTCAGCTCGAGGTTGCCGTCGTTGTCGGTCACCGCGATCAGCGACAGGTCGGTGGTGCCGCCGCCGATGTCGATGACCAGGATGATGTCGCCGCATTGCGCATAGTTCCGCCAGTCGCCGTGGCTTTGCTCGATCCAGCTGTACAGCGCGGCCTGCGGTTCCTCCAGCAGGATTGCCTGACCCAGGCCGACCGCGCGCGCGGCTTCGGCGGTCAGTTCGCGGGCGGCCGGATCGAACGATGCCGGCACGGTGATTACCACGTCCTGATCTTCGAGCGGCGTATCGGGATGGAGATTCCGCCAGGCATCATGCATGTGCTGCAAATACGCGGTGGTCGCCGCGAACGGCGACACGCGCTCGACTTCCTCGGGCGCATCGCTCGGCAGAATGGGCGACTTGCAATCGACGCCCGCATGGCAGAGCCAGCTCTTCGCGCTCGCGACCAGACGAATCGGCGTCTTGCTGCCGAGCGCGCGGGCGATTTCGCCGACCAGATAATCCGGTTTTTGCGACCAGGGCAGGGCGGTCGAACCTTCGGCCAGTTCAGCCTCATGCGCCTGATATAAAAACGAAGGCAATTGCTGTTTGTCTTCGACCGCGCCGGGCGAAGTCAGCTGAGGAATCGCCAGCACTTCGGGCGAGAAGTCGTCGTCTTCGACCTTGCTCAGGTCGGCATAGGACAACACGCAATGGGTGGTGCCGAGGTCGATGCCGACCGAAAAGCGCGGGCCGGTTTCAATCGCTTGATTGTCTTCGCTCATAATTCCACCTCCGCCGGGGCGATGATATTGGCGTTATAGCCTTGCGTCAGTTTCGGCAAGCGGATTTGCGTGACCTGCCAGCCTTTGTGCACCAGCGTGCCTGTGAACGGCGCCTCGCCGGTCACCTTGCCGGTCAGCCGCACGCTCGCCGCATCGAAGCCTTTCGGCAGCGTGACTTTGCCGCCTTCCTGTTCGCTGCGCACGGTGGCCAGGGTAAAGTGCTCGTTAATCACCTTGTTGCAGCCTTCGTGCACGACGCGCGCCGCGACGCCGATGTCCGCATCGTTGAAGGCGGACAGATCTTCCTTGATGAAGTCGATGAAACGCGCCTGCTGCTGTAAAAGCCCCAGCAATTGCAGCGCCGCGTCCGGGGTCGATTCTTTCAGGATCACCGGCTCCGGCGCGGGGCCGGGCACGATTTTTTCGACTTCGACGATTTTCTCGACGATCTTCACGATCGGTTCCGGCGCTGGCGCAACGACAGGCGCAACAGTTGCCGTGCAGGCATGTTTCTTTCGGCATCGAGACATCGCGATCAACATCGACAACAGCACGAAGATCAGGATCAGCGCCAAAACGGCGGCGGCTCCGGCCAGGCAAACGTGCCAAAGGTCAAAGGTGGTCGGTCGTAGGGACAGATCGATTGCATATTGCATATTCATAATCACTCCTTATTTGGCTTGGCCGGCTTCGCGGGCGGCGGCCGCAAACATCAGGTTTTGCAGCACCGCGCGGGTCGTTTGCATGCGCATCTGCTTCAGATGGCGGCCAATGATCACCTCGGGCACTTTTTCGGCCGCATAGACGTCGCGCACCTTCGCCAGCACCGGCTCGCATTGCTTGACGACCTGCTCGGCGCCTTTGCGCACATCGATTGACTGATAAGCGGTTTTGCGCATTTCGGCATCCGCGCATTTTTTGTATTCGAATTGGGATTCCTGGATTTTCTTGATCGTCGCATCGGACAAGGAGGTGTTATGCCATTCGTTTTTCGGGTCGTCAGCGAAAACGGCGAAGGAGGAAGACAATAAAACAAGCAAAAGAAACTGTTTCATGATGATTCTCGGGATGATTAAAGGGAAAATAAGCAATCGATTTGACCTGCTGCGCAGGAGCGGACGGTTCGAAGCGATATTAGGGCGATACGCGTTTTTTCAAGCGGTATATTGCCCGGTGCTTTGCCGTTGAAAACAATAAATTCAATAGGTTAAAAAACATCTTGGGGTATAATGACAGACAGTATATTGGAAACTTGCGACAAAGGCATGTACAAAGTCAAGGGCCGGCTGATTTATCAAAGCCACGATGACGACGGCGTCATCGAAGTGGTCGAACAAAACGGCGTCAGGTCGCTGCACTTCGGTTCCTCCGCAAGGCAAAGCAGCATACGCCTGGACGATCCGGAAAATCTGGAGCTGGCCTATCTGCGCGCGATGAATAGCTGGATGCTGTTTAAAAACGCTCCGGAGCATGGGCTACTACTTGGTTTGGGCGGCGGTTCGCTCGCCCGGCACCTATTATATCATTTTCCGGATTGCCGGTTAGTTGCGGTGGAGTACCGCAAAGACGTGGTCAAGGTCGCGCGCAGCCATTTCGGCCTGCCGCTGGACAAGCGCCTGAAGGTGATCCTGGACGACGGCGGCCATTACGTGCGCCGCCGCTCTGAAACTTTACAGGGCTATTTCTGTCTCTTGTTCGTCGATATTTTCGATCATGACGGCATGTCGCCATCGCTGTCGAACATAGAGTTTTTCGATGCCTGCCGCGCTTTGCTGACGGATGACGGCATGCTGGTCGTGAATCTATGGAATACCGACAAGGATCTGTTCGCTTCCTATTGCGATTGGCTGAATAAGGCCTTTCAGGAGCGGGTGCTGTATTTGCCGATCAAAACCCATGACAATATCATCGCTCTGGCCTTCAACAAAGGCGCTCCGCAGTATTCGCTGAAGACATTGCGCAGCCGGGCGGAAGCGCTCGAACAAATTTATGGTCTCGACTTTTCAAGCTTTCTGAAAGCCCTCATCAAATCCAATTCCAGCGTTATCAACCGAGTAATCACAAAATGACCCATCCTGCTTTTTCCGCCGAGCCGTATTTATTCGGCTATCGTAAATTTTGGGCGCAGCGTTTCGGCGTGGCCCCCGAACTGCCGATGAGCAAGCAGGAAATGGATGCCTTGGGCTGGGACAGTTGCGACATCATTCTGGTGACCGGCGATGCCTATATCGATCATCCGAGCTTCGGCATGGCGCTGATCGGGCGCGTGCTCGAAGCGCAGGGTTTTCGTGTCGGCATCATCTCGCAGCCCGACTGGACCCGCGTGGACGATTTCCGCAAGCTCGGTCGTCCGAACTTGTTTTTCGGCGTGACCGGCGGCAACATGGATTCGATGGTGAACCGCTACACGTCCGACAAAAAAATCCGCTCGAACGACGCTTACACCGCGGACGGCGCGGCTGGCAAGCGTCCCGACCGTGCAGTCAGCGTCTATTCGCACCGCTGCCGCGAAGCGTTTAAGGACGTGCCGGTTATCATCGGCGGCATCGAAGCGAGCCTCCGCCGCATTGCGCATTACGACTACTGGTCCGATACGGTCAAGAAATCGGTTCTGCTCGACTCGAAGGCCGATCTCTTGGTTTACGGCAACGGCGAACGGCAGATTGTCGAAATTGCTCATCGTTTGGCGCATGGCGAAGCGATTAGTGACATTACCGGCATTCGCGGCACCGCGCACTTCGTGAAGGATATTCCGGCCGGTTACGCGGTCAAGGACTCGACCGAAGTAGACAAGCCGGGAGCGCTGATGCCGCCGCAAGATCCTTATCAGGAACAGCCGGCCTGCGAGACCAAAGCGCCGGAGGCTGCGGCGGGCGAAAGCGTGATCAAATTCGACAAGACCCTGCTCAGAAGCCAGCGCGCGAACACCGTGATCCGCCTGCCCGCCTACGAGGCAGTCAAGGACGATCCAATTCTGTACGCGCATGCCTCCAGGGTGATGCACGGCGAAACCAACCCCGGCAATGCGCGCCCGTTGATCCAGCAGCACGGTCCGCGCCAGGTCTGGATCAATCCGCCGCCGATCCCGTTGACCACCAAGGAAATGGACGGCGTTTTCGATCTGCCGTATTCGCGCCTGCCGCACAAGACCTATGGCAAGGCGAACATTCCCGCGTTCGAAATGATCCAGCATTCGGTCAACATCATGCGCGGCTGCTTCGGTGGCTGTTCCTTCTGTTCGATCACCGAACACGAAGGTCGCATCATCCAGAGTCGTTCGGAAGACTCGATCATCCGCGAAATCGAAGCGATCCGCGACACCTCGCCGGCCTTTACCGGCCACATCTCGGACCTGGGCGGCCCGACCGCGAACATGTACCGGCTCGCCTGCAAGGACCCGAAGATCGAGGCGGCCTGCCGTAAGCCCTCCTGCGTGTTCCCCGGCATCTGTCCGAATCTGAATACCGACCACACGCCGCTGATCAAGCTTTACCGACGCGCGCGCGCCTTGCCCGGCATCAAGAAAATATTCATCGCCTCGGGTCTGCGCTACGACCTTGCGGTCACCTCACCCGAATACGTGAAGGAACTGGTCACACACCATGTCGGCGGCTATCTGAAAATCGCCCCCGAACACACCGAGCAGGGCCCGCTGTCGAAAATGATGAAACCGGGCATCGGCACCTACGACCGCTTCAAGGAGATGTTCGACAAATATTCGAAGGAAGCCGGCAAGGAGCAATACCTGATCCCTTATTTCATCGCCGCGCATCCCGGCACGACCGACCTCGACATGCTGAATCTGGCCCTGTGGCTGAAACGCCACGGCTTCCGCGCCGACCAGGTGCAGGCCTTCCTGCCGTCGCCGATGGCGATCGCGACCGCAATGTACCATTCCGGCCTCGACACGCTACATAAGGTCGGTCGCGGCGCCGACAAGATTTTCATCCCGAAAAGTGTTAAACAGCGCCGTCTGCACAAGGCCTTCCTGCGCTACCACGACCCGAACAACTGGCCGTTGCTCCGCGAAGCATTGAAGGAGATGGGGCGCAGCGACCTGATCGGCAACGGCAAGTACCACCTGATCCCGTCCTTCCAGCCCAAAGGCACCGGCGTCCCTACCGAAAGGGTGCAACACTTCAGGACCAAGCACACCGGACAGGAAGCGGGATTGATCGGGAAAAAACGGGAGCGTACTGGCGTCAACCCGCGCGCGGCCAAGAGGTCGAAATGATTTTCTGTGCGTACAAATATGATTTTGATTGATTTTTCGAAATGAAATCGGGCTTGAGCCATCAAGCCCGATTTCAAGCGTTCAAAAAGTGCTGGTCAGAATCAAATTATTCTGTATAATTACCGGTTCTTAGCTGGCGTAGCTCAGTTGGTAGAGCAGCTGATTTGTAATCAGCCGGTCGCGGGTTCGAGTCCCATCGCCAGCTCCAGATAAATCAAGGGTTTAGATGCAAATCTAAACCCTTTTTTATTTCTGGGGTTACACTCCAAAAAATCTGAAGCTCCTTAATAAAAAGGGGATTCTCAGAAGGCAGTTCCATCACAAGATATTTAACGACATCGGTTTTAGGATAAGTTTCGATGCGATGATGGCCAAAAAAAATCTCAGTGAATCCGACATCTGCGCCAAGTACATTACCCCAAGCCTGATCCAATCTGGTTGGGATGAAGTAACGCAGATCCGCAGGGAAGTCTTTTTCACCAAAGGTCGCATCATAGTCCGCGGCAGACTGGTTACGCGGGGCAAAGCCAAGCGAGCCGATTACGTTCTGTATTATCAGCACATCCCCATCGCTTTAATCGAAGCCAAGGATAACAACCACTCGGTCGGCGACGGGATGCAGCAGGCTTTGGATTATGCGGCCGCTTTGGACGTACCGTTTGTATTCTCCAGCAACGGCGACGGTTTTTTATTTCACGACAAAACCGGTAAGTCCATTTTATTGGAACAAAACCTGACGCTTGAACAATTTCCAAGCCCAGGCCAATTATGGCAAAACTACCGTATTTGGAAAAAGCTGGACTCCGGACAAGAAAGCATCGTTCTGGAGCCCTATTACGGCGACGGTAGCGGAAAAGAGCCGCGCTACTACCAACGCAATGCCATCAACGCCACCATCGAAGCCATCGCCAAGGGTCAAGAGCGCGTTCTTCTAGTCATGGCAACCGGCACCGGCAAGACCTATACCGCCTTCCAAATCATCTGGCGCCTCTGGAAATCGAACTGGCGCCAACACGGTCACAAATTCGTCGGGAGCGAATTTGGGCATCCGCAGGATGCCCGCAGGGTAAGCCCCAGGGATGGGGCTTATCAAAAGCGAGTGCTGTTTCTGGCCGACCGCAACGTGCTGATCAACCAAACGATGGTCAACGACTTTCGACCGTTCGGTCCAGCCATGGCCAAGCTCAGCACCAATTCAAAGACCATCGAACGCGACGACGGCACCTCCATCGATTTAACCACCGCCATCGACAACAAACGCCGCATCGATACCGCCTACGAAATCTACCTGGGCCTTTACCAAGCGCTGACCGGCCCGGAAGAGCGGCAAAAGATTTACCGCGAACTTTCGCCCGACTTTTTCGATTTGGTCATTGTTGACGAATGCCATCGCGGCAGCGCCGCCGAAGACTCCGCCTGGCGCGAGATTCTGGAGCATTTCAAACCGGCTACCCAGATCGGCCTGACCGCCACCCCCAAGGAAACCGAATACGTTTCCAATATCTATTACTTCGGCGAACCGGTCTATACCTACTCGCTCAAGCAGGGCATCAGCGACGGTTTTCTCGCGCCCTACAAAGTGATCAAAGTCCATCTGGACATCGATGTCGAAGGCTACCGTCCCAAGAAAAGCGAAAAAGACCAGAACGGCATGGTTATCGATGACCGCATTTACAACATCAAAGACTTCGACCGCACCATTATCATCGACAGCCGTACCCAACGCGTCGCTAAATGGATTTCCGATTACCTCAAACAAAGCGGCGACCGTCATCAAAAAACCATCGTCTTTTGCGTCGATACCGAACACGCCGCGTTGATGCGTCAGGCACTGATTTTGGAAAATCAGGACGAAGTGCTGAAGAACGAACGCTACATCATGCGCATCACCGGCGACGATGCGGCCGGCACCGCGCAACTGGATAACTTCATCGACCCGGAATCGACTTATCCTGTTATCGTCACCACCTCGCGCCTGTTGTCGACGGGTGTGGATGCGCAAACCTGCAAATTGATCGTGATCGACCGTCCGGTCGGCTCGATGACCGAGTTCAAGCAAATCCTGGGACGCGGCACCCGGCTGTATGAAGACCTGAAGAAATTCTATTTCACCCTGATCGACTTTCGCCAAGCCAGCGCACACTTTGCCGACAAAGCCTTCGACGGCGAACCGGTACAAATCTATGAACCGGCCGAGGACGATCCGGTAACCCCGCCCGACGACATTCCGCCGTCCAGTGATCCGGACGAGCCGATTCCCGAGCAGCCCGGCAACGATGAGGAAATCCTGGCCGATCCGCCCGGCGGCCAGGAACCGCCGGTGATTTCAGAGCCGGCGCCCAAATACCGCGTCAAAGGCAAACCGGTTAGCGTGCTGAAAGAGCGTATCGAATACCTCGACGAAAACGGCAAGCTGATCACCGAATCGTTGCGCGACTATTCACGTAAAACCATCCGCGCCCACTACGCCAGTCTGGACCAATTCCTGAAACGCTGGAAGAACACCGAGCGCAAGGACGCGATCATCGAGGAACTTGCCGAAGAAGGTCTGTTGCTCGATCCGCTGCTGGAAGAAGTCGGCAAGGACCTCGATCCCTTCGACCTGATTTGCCACATCGCCTTCGACCGTCCGGCGCTGACCCGCCGGGAGCGCGCTAACAACGTCAAAAAACGCGACGTATTCACCCAATATGGCGAGCAAGCGCGCGCCGTGCTGGAAGCCTTGCTGGACAAATACCAGGACGAAGGCGTCGTTACCGGCCTGGATAACGTCAAAATACTCGAAATCGCACCCTTCAATAGCATGGGGATGCCCATCCAACTGATCAAACAATTCGGCGGCAAAGCCAATTTCGAACACGCCGTGCACGAACTGCAAGCCGCGCTCTACGAGGAAATCGCCTAAATCATGTCAGCCCGCAACACCGTCAAATCCATCCAGGACATCATGCGCCAGGATGTCGGCGTCGATGGCGATGCCCAGCGCCTGTCCCAGCTGTGCTGGATGTTTTTCCTGAAAATCATCGACGACCAGGACCAACAACTGGAAATCATGCAGGACGATTACCAATCGCCGATCCCGGAAAAATCCCAATGGCGCAACTGGGCCGCCGATCCCGAAGGCATCACCGGCGACGCTCTTATGGCCTTTATCAATGGCGAATTGTTTCCAACCCTCAAGGAGCTTCCCGCCGCCGGCAATCAGGCCAACCGCGCCCGCGTCGTCAAAAGCGTGTTCGAAGATGCGTACAACTACATGAAGTCCGGCCAGTTGATGCGGCAGGTGATCAACAAAATCAGCGGTATCGATTTCAATAACCTGGCCGAGCGCAAACACTTCGGCGACATCTACGAACAACTGCTCAACGACCTTCAAAGCGCCGGCAATGCCGGCGAATACTACACCCCGCGCGCGGTCACCGCCTTCATGGTCGACCGCATCGACCCCAAGCCCGGCGAAATCCTGTTCGATCCGTCCTGCGGCACCGGCGGCTTTCTGACCTGCGCGATTCGCCACATGCGCGACCGCTATGTCAAAAGACCCGAAGACGAACAAGCCCTGCAAGCCAGCCTGCGTGCGGTCGAAAAAAAGCAGCTGCCGCACATGCTCTGCGTCACCAACATGCTGCTGCACGGCGTCGAAGACCCGAGCTTCGTCCGCCACGATAACACATTGGCCCGGCCTTACATCAGTTGGAGCCAGGCCGACCGAGTCGACATCATCCTGACCAATCCGCCGTTCGGCGGCCGCGAGGAAGACGGCATCGAGTCCAACTTTCCGGCCCACTTCCGCACCAAGGAAACCGCCGACCTGTTCCTGGCGCTGTTCATCCGCCTGCTGAAGCCAGGCGGCCGCGCCGCGATCGTCTTGCCGGACGGCTCGCTGTTCGGCGAAGGCGTCAAAACCCGCCTGAAAGAACACCTGCTGCAGGAATGCAACCTGCACACGATTGTCCGTTTGCCCAACAGCGTGTTCAAGCCCTACGCCAGCATCGGCACCAACCTGTTGTTCTTTGAAAAAGGCCAGCCGACTCAAGAAGTCTGGTTTTACGAGCATCAGGTGCCGGCCACACAAAAAGCCTATTCCATGACCAAACCCATTCGAGTCGAACATCTCAAAGGATGCGTCGATTGGTGGGGAGGTGCGGATAGGCAAGGCCGCCAGGAAACTGAACAAACCTGGAAAGTCACCATTGCCGACATCAAAGCGCGCAACTACAACCTGGACTACAAAAATCCGCATACCGTCGCCACCGACCACGGCAATCCGGCAGAACTGCTGGCAAAACTAGAACAAGACGAACAAACTGCCGCCAAGCTGCGCGATCAGCTCAAAAGCATTCTGGCAGAGGCTTTATTGAGATGAACGCAGAACAATTACTGCAACATTTCGACCGCATCAGCGAAGCGCCGGATGCCATTGCGCGGTTGCGGCGGTTTATCCTGGATTTGGCCGTGCGCGGGAAACTAGTCGAGCAAGATCCGAATGATGAGCCGGCGAGTGAGTTGGTGAAACGGATTCAGCTTGAAAAACATCGCTTGGTTAAAGAAGGCAAAGTTAAATTGCAGGAACCACTGCCAAGCATAAATGATGGTGAGATCGAATATGAAATTCCTCCGAGTTGGCAACCTACTCGAATTGGCGGTCTTCTCACAGTAATTCGTGGAGCATCTCCACGTCCCAAGGGTGATCCAAAATATTTTTCAGTCGAAAGAACCGGCTATCATTGGATCAAAATTTCCGATATTCGCAAGCATTCAAAGAATAGAGTGCTATATGACACTGATGAGTTTCTAACCGAAGCAGGAATGGAAAAGAGTGTGCTACTGCCAAAAGGTACACTCATCATGACTAATAGTGCTACCATTGGTGTACCTATTTTTCTAGGGTTTGAGGGCGGTTGCATTCATGACGGATATTTAGCTTTTCCTTATTTTCCTGATTCTGAAATATCAAAGGACTTTTTCTTTATACTGCTCCAAACTTTAGAATCTTACGCCTTGAAAATGGCTCGGGGCATGGCTCAGTTAAATTTAAACACTGGGCTCGTTCGAAACTTTCCTCTTGGGCTACCACCCCTGGCCGAACAACATCGCATCGTCGCCAAGGTCGATCAACTGATGGCGCTGTGCGACCAGTTGCAGGCGGCGCAAAACGAGCGCGAACAAAACCGCGACCGCTTGGTGGCCGCCAGCCTGCACCGACTGAATCAGCCCGCCGACGATGAGGCCGTTAATGCCCTGGAAGCCCAGCGCGAACAAGCCCATTTCCTCTTCAACCATCTGCCGCGCCTGACCACCCGCCCGGAACACATCAAGCAACTGCGCCAGACCATCCTCAACCTCGCCGTGCGAGGCAAGCTGGTGCCGCAAGACCCGAATGATGAGCCGGCGAGTGAACTGTTAAAACGAATTCAAATAGAAAAAGGGTGTCTTTCTAAAAAAGACGGTTCAAATAACAAACGGGAATTTGGGGAAAAACTGTTTGATCTTCCTTCTTCATGGGGTTGGGCAACACTTGGAGAGCTAGCGCTGAGCCTACGGTATGGAACATCAATAAAATGTTCCTATGAACAGGTTGGTTCCCCAGTACTTCGTATACCAAATATCGATAACGGCCGTATTGATAGTACAGACCTAAAGTTTGGATCACTATCGCAGCGTGAACTTGATGAATTTCGATTGGAGGATGGGGATATTTTAATGATCCGATCCAACGGAAGCCTTCATATCGTTGGTCGTCCTGCTTTAGTTGAAAGTCATTGCATTGGCTATAGCTTTGCGGGCTATCTGGTAAGGCTGAGATTTAGTAAAGGTAACGTTGTTCCAAGATATTTAGTTCTTGCTCTCAACTCAACATATGCCAGAGATCAAATTGAAATTCCTATAAGATCTGCGGTTGGTCTTAAAAATATAAATTCAACCGAAATCAGTCTACTTCATATTTCTCTGCCTCCCCTAGCCGAACAACACCGCATCGTCGCCAAAGTCGATGAACTGATGGCGCTGTGCGACCAACTGGAAACCCAACTTACCGACACCGCCACCGACAGCCGCCGTCTGCTGGAAGCCGTGCTGCACGGAGCACTATTGCCCGTCGGACAAGCCGCATGAGTATTGCCGCGCTCGCCATCATCGCCACGCTGTTGCTCTTGTTGACAGCGCTGTGGCGACGCTGGCGGCGCAGCGTGCGCGCCGACTATATCCGTGCCTACACCTTTCCGCCGGCCTTGTACGCCAAGCTGCAAAAGCGCCGGCCGGAACTGGCGCTGAAAGACTGCCAGTTGGTCGGGCGGGCGTTACGACAGTTTTTCCTGGCCTATTTGCAGGGCGGCTGCCGTTACGTGTCAATGCCGTCGCAAGTGGTCGACGATCTATGGCACGAACTGATCCTGTATACCCGCCATTACGATGCTTTCTGCAAGAAAGCCTTCGGCGGCTTTCTACACCATACGCCGGCCGTGGTGTTGAGCAGAAACCGGCAAAACAACACCGGCTTGCGCCGCATCTGGTGGCTGACCTGCCGCGAGGAAAACATCGACCCGCGCAAGCCCAGCCGCCTGCCGCTGCTGTTCGCGATCGATAAAAAACTCAATATCGAGGATGGCTTCATCTATGTGCCGGATTGCCGGGGCATTCGTCGCAGCGATGACAGCGACACCAACATCCCGTATTGCGGCGGCGATTTCTCCAGCAGCGATTTCGACGGCAGTACCGAAGGCTTCGGCGACTGGTCGGATGGCGGAAACGGTGATGGTGACGGCGGCGATAGTGGCTGTGGAGGCGGCTGCGGTGGCGATTGATGACTGACGGGATGAGGTAAGGGGCACTCACCATGCAACAGTTTAAGCGTTATATCGGCATCGACTACTCCGGCGCCGAAACCGCCGATTCCAACCTGCTTAGTGCCGAACAAAAAGTCTCGGGCATCAAACGTCATATTACGGTAGGCATGCTCGGTTTATTCAATGCCATCACGGTGACTACGGCCGATGTGACGGGTCGGGCCGGAGCATTGAGGGCGATTACGCGTTGCGCCTCCAACTTGCAATAAGTCACGAGTGTGCTGGAGGATGGTGGCTATTTCGGACAACCGTTTGCCACTGCCGTCAAGGATAAGATCGAGGCTACAGTTCAAGTCGCCAAGCGTAACGAATTGCATACCTCCGAAGTCATGCCGAAACGGTGGATCGTGGAAAGATCCCTTGCCTGGCTGGAGAAATGCTGGCGTCTATGGAAAAACCGTGGGCGTAAGCTCAATACCAGCCTGCAATTCGTTCATCTGGCTTTCCATTCGCCAGGATAGCGGATAGACGCCTTGCTGCACATACTGGAAAAAAGTCGAATACGGCCAATCGGCAACCAGCTTGACTAACCCCTGGTTGACCGGATTGTAATGCAGAAAATTCATATGGCGGGCAAAGTCCTGATCGCCGCGCAGCACATAACCGAAAAAGCGTTTGCGCTCGAAATCGGCGTCATCGTCGACTTGACTCCCATCAGCGTCGCCGGCCAATTTGGCAAATTCGTTTTTAATCTTCTGCCAAAGCAATGCCGCCGCCTCCGCGTCACCCGGCAACGTCAGCATGCCTTGCATATATTTTGGCAAGATCACCAATGCATCGAGATTGAACGGAAGTTTCTGCTTGATCTTGACCAATTCGAGACATAGCGCCCGGATCGAAGGCAACGTCGCGCCCGTGCTCCATTCCGGAAATGCCAGCGTGAAAAAATAAGTTTCCCCAGGAATACGGTAAGGGTTTAATTCGCTCATGATCGGTTCCCCTTGACAAGGTTAAACGGCAATCGCACTGATTTTAAGCTCGGAGAAACGCGCTTGACGTTTGCGTCTTTGGAGCAAAATCAATGCATCCGAATTTTTTCTAGCAATAACCGGACCATATTCCTGACAAGCAATAGCTAAGCGGCCTTTTGCAACAAGTCGCGGCCTGCCGCGGATAGCGCTACGTGATTTGACACAGTCATTCAGCTCAAAACAAGGTCATATGCCCCGATTTCGATCAAACCGGCCGGCCATGCGCTGATCAAGCCGGCATCAATCGGCTACAACATGCCGACCGTAATGATGAAGTCCTCGACATCCTTTAAGCCCTCGCTTTTTTTTCAGATTGGTGAACACAATGGGGCGCTCGCTGCGCATTTTTTTCGCGTCGCGGTTCATCACCTCGAGCGACGCGCCGACATGTGGGGCGAGGTCGGTTTTGTTGATCACCAATGAGTCCGAACGGGTGATGCCGTGCCGGGGCCGTGATTGCCCAAGAACAGCAGTTCGGCATCACTGAGAATGCCAGTCATTCTTTCTCCGACCGAAAATTGCAGTAACGCATCGGCCAACGGTTGTGCGGCGATGCCGAAGCGCTTGGCGGCGTCGGCGGCCGCCAACGGCGGCATAGCTAACAGCGCGTCAGGGTTAGACACGCCAAGGTGAAGGTAGGAGGGTTTACTCATCGAGACTCCTTGTTAGAAAAGACGCTTCGCTTCCGGCGATCATGTCGGCTTTATCAGTAATGACGATCGCAAGCGGCATTTATATAACCGCGTTCCGAAAAAAAAATCCCGATTGCTCGCTCACCTAACAACACACACCGATCCATGGGATAATTAGCTCTTTGCTGAACCCTTTCCTCCCCATGTCTTTTGCGATCATCAAGGCCCGACGCGGCCGGGCCGCCTGGCTCAAACTGCATCTATTGCTGGCGCTAGGCGCCGGTTTTTTGTTTGCCTTGTTGGGTCTGACCGGCAGCCTCAGCATTTACCGGGAAGACATCGACGAATTGTTGAATCCCCGGCTGGCCATCGACGAACCCAGCGGTGACTATCAAACGCTGGACAAGATCATCACGGCGGTGCGCTCGGCGCATCCGGATCGTTACGGCGCCTGGACCCTCGAAATGCCGAGATCGCCGCACGGCATGATTACCGCCTGGTTCGACAAGCCACGGGAATCCTATTTCGAGTGGTATGCGCCATTGATGGTCTCGGTCAATCCTTATACCGCCGAGGTCGTCGCCAGCCGCTTTTGGGGAGCCACATTCGCCACCTGGCTGCTGGACTTGCATAGCCACCTGCATCTTGGCCTGTCCGGCCGCAACACGGTCGGCGTATTGGGGCTGTTGCTGATGCTTTCGGCGGGGAGCGGACTGGTGTTGTGGTGGCCGGGCGTGAAGGGCATAATCAAGGCGCTGACGATCAGGCGGCACTCCGGCATGCTGCGCTTTGCCACCGACCTGCATAGGATGACAGGTTTTCTAATCGCCATGGCACTTATGATGCTGGCGAGTACCGGCTTTCTGTTAAGTTACCCGAAAACCCTGGAAAAACTGACCGGCACAGCCGGCATGGGGCACGGCGAAGACGACCGCACAATCATCAGCACCGCGGTGCCGAACAACCATCCTCTCGGACTGGAAGGCGCCGAATTCATCGCCCGCGCCCCTTTCTCTCGCGCCGAATTGCGGCGCATCACCACCCCGGTCGGCGACAGCGGCGTCTTTGAAATTCATTTCCGACAAGAATACGAAATCAATCAGCGCCACCCCTTCACCACGGTCTGGGTGGACCGCTGGAGTGGCCATATCCAGAAGGTACGCGATCCGGCCAAGTTTTCGGCTGGACAAACAATCGCGACCTGGATATGGCCGCTGCATTCGGGTGAAGCTTTGGGCGCTACGGGACGCTTGCTATGGTTCCTGGCCGGACAAGCGCTGTTCTTCCTGTACCTGAGCGGGTTATTCAGATGGTTGTGCCGGCGCGGCGCCATTGCGGATCGGCCGGTCAATTTAACTCCGTTGAAGGACACGGGTTTCCGGGTGATGACCAGGGCATACCGTCTGAGTCTGATGATCTGGCGGCTGAGCATCAAAGGGGGGCGGAAAGCGCTGCCGCAGGCCGCGGCTTTATGGCGGGCGCTGACGCGATTGCTGTTGACCGTGAAAAGATCGCTACGAAATTAATTTACCGTATCCTGCCTTATGCCGTTTGGCGCGGCGTTTCTGCAGCCGGCGGATGAGTCCCTCCACAAACAGCGGCAAACAAGCCAGCCGCAGCAAGACCAGAATACGTCCGCTCCAGCCGAATGCCTAGCCGGAATGCAGCGACCACTGCCAATGCATGAAGACCTTGCCGACCGTGGCAGAACGGTCGGCGGGATCGTCCACGCCGAGTATCGCGCCGGAGTATTGAGCTATCATGACGCAGCGCCGGTGAAACAGGCGGCCGGACTCCTGTACTCCGTCCTTGCAGACTGTGTAACCGCTGAGCGGCGAGGAAATGCCGTAAATCCAATCAGGACGTCCTTTCGTATAAAGCCGGTCGGCACCCGATACGGCTTCGCCCTATCAATGGTGAATTTTTCTGCCGGTCTGGAGGCGTTCGAATTCATCGACCCTTGTTAGAACTCAACCCGTACCGATCCCAGTAAGGTCAACGGTTCGCCTGGACGAATGTTGCCTCGGTTGCTCGAATGGTCGTAATAAGTCTTGTCGAGCAGGTTGTACACATTCAACTGCGTCGTAATCTTTGATTTTTTGTAGTTAAAGCTATAGCCAGCGCTCGCATCCCAACGGGCATAACCGGGCAGTTCAAAACTGTTGGCGTTGTCGCCTTCGCGCTGCCCCCGGACGTAAACACCCGTGCCGAAATTCAAGCCGCGTAATGGCCCCGTTTGTTGATCGTATTTGAGCCACACGCAGCCCGAATGACGAGGCACAGAGGCCAGCCGGTGCCCTTGATTGCCGGCAAGACCACTGGCTTTGGCTCCGCTTAGCCAGCGACAATTAATGCGTATCGATTAATGCAACGAGGTCATTTAGGAAACTCTGAATAAGAAAGACCTTCGACAAGCTCGGTATCCTCAAGGGCATAAAGACGACCGGCAAGTTGTTGATGCCGTTTCTTGAGCGCTTGTCGAATGTTTTCCTGATCTTGCTGACGGGCATGAACGTCATCACCCTGTTCAACGCTTCATTTTTGAACTGACGGCAAGACCCTGTTTTAATGGCTCAGGTTATTCTTCAAAATGGTTGACGACGACGCGTCCGCCAGAAATCACCAAATCCGGGTTCTCCAGCAATTTAAATCGTTCTAACGGATTTCCTTTGACGGCAATCACATCCGCAGGCGCATTCGGCAGCAATGTGCCCAGGAGCGGATTGCCGAGATTTTCACCGGCTTTGGATGTCGCCGCCTTGAACACGTTAAGCACGTCGGTGAAATCGATCGACTGGCCGCTGGTCAGATGCAGCATCATGTGCATCTCTTCGCCGTTGATGCCCCAAGGCACGTTGTCGTGGCCGATTTCGGAGCCGTACAAAAATCCGGCGCACTTGCCGGGCGTCGCCGCTTCGCAATCGGCGATTTTGGCTGCCAGTTGCGCGGTATTGGCGTGGATGCCGATGCCGTCTTTGACGCAGGACGAGAGCGTGTCGATAGTCGTCACAAAGATTAATCCTGGCGTATTGGCGGCCTCTTGCAACAGCCCTGAATTGATTGGCCCGCAAGGCATATGCGCGAATTCGTCGACGCCGGCATTCAGTGCGCGCTCAAACCCGACGTTTTCGCCCACATGAACGATGACCCGTCTGTTTAGCGCATGCGCCTTAACTACGATCGCATTGACAATGTCCTGGGAAAGGATGGTCCAGGGCGCCGCGGGCGCCGGGCTTTCGCCGTGCGGCATCATCCAGGGAGCACCGGGTTCGCCGCCGGGCTCCAACGCAATCTTGATGGCGGTTGCGCCGCCATCGGCCAGTTGCTGGACCACATTTTCCGCTTCGGTTATGGAGGCGACAGGGTAACCAATTTTATCCAGCCCGCCCTCGCCGCCGAAGATGTTCAGCGGATAGCCGCCGGGCGCCTGAATGATGGGGCCGACGCTCAGCAAGCGCAGCCGGCCGTCGCCGCCTTCGGGCGGCGACAAAGGACCGCCGGTGTCTTGAACCGTCGTGATGCCGTTCCGCAAGACGGTGATTTTAGGCACGCCCTGGAACGAGACGTGTGCATGCGACTCGATGAAACCCGGCAGAATGGTGGCGTCGCCCAGCTGGTTTTTTCGAGCGCATGACTTTTTCATTGCCGCCGCCGGGCCAGTTTGAGCGACCTTATCTTTGATCAGCAACACACCCCAATCAGCATGAAGTTCGAAGCCGTCAAACAGCCGGTTTGCTGTCAATACTCGGCATTTGGCCGGCTTGGGTAATTTGTCGGCTTCCGTAGGGTTCGCCGATTTGCTTTCATGCGCGCAAGCCTGAAAACTGATTGCTCCCCAGCAGAACGCGGCAGCGATCAGGGCGGCCGCATCGAACAGATTTGTTTGACTTTTCATTGAATATTCCAGGATGTTTACTGTGGAAGTCGGACCCGCTTCGCGAGTCAAAGCGCCGCGGTACGAAGTGCAGCCCAAGAGAAAGCAATATCTGCGCCAAAACTTTGCCATCCCCTATAGTCAGGTTTTTAAGTTGCTGTTGAACACGCCATCCTAACTTTATCGGCAAATCCGGCGCGCTGCCGCGTCTGTTTGAGGACACTCTGTATGGGCCCGAACGCATCGAAATTGGATCAGATAACACACAAGATGCGTGATATGACACAGTTCAATGATTGCCGCCGGGCAGGTTTTGCAAACCCGCCCGCAACGCTTTGAAACTGCAAAGTGGCTTGAAACGTTTAAGCCGGGGTTACAAACCCCGACCTACCGAAGCGAAATGGACACAGGACCATGCACCTTCAAACGTTTCATAAGTAATCGCATACCGAGGAGTTAAAAACATGTTTCTTAACTCCCAAGGCAAACGGTCACGCCCGGATTGATCGGCTAACGGCCTCATTCGGGTTTGCCGCCGGTATTGGCATGAATATTGACTTTATTTTGCCGAACCCAGACCGAAGTATCATTCATGTTCAAATTCACGCCAGACTTTACTACTCTACTGCTCGAGCAACACCGCGACGAACTGACCGGTTTCCTGGTCAACCGCGTCAATTGCCCGGAAGTCGCCGCCGACATCTTGCAGGATGCGTTTTTTCGGCTGACGCAATTCGAATCCAGCCAGCGCATCGACAATCCCAAGGCGTTTATGTATAAGGTCGTCGGCAATCTGGCCATCGATCACCAGCGCAAGGTGCAGCGCGAGCAGGCCCGACATGCCGACGAAGAAGAATTGCAGGACCATGCCGATGCCGCGCCAGGCCTGGAGCGGCAATTATACGGCCGGCAGCAGCTTGTCCATCTGCGTCTCGCCATTTCCGAACTGCCGCCGCGTTGCCGCGAGGTGTTCATTCTGCATAAATTTAAACACTATCCTTATTCGCAAATCATGAGCGAGTTGGGCATTGCCGAAAACACCGTGCTGAAACACATCGTCAAAGCAATGGAGCATTGCCGGCGGCGCATGCGGGAACTCGAAGCGGAAGACCATTGATTGCCGCGCATTCAAAAAAATTTAGGCCGTGCGCTAAGGCGGTATGGATGCTTAGGCGGGGCTGTGACGTCTAAGCCGGTCAAATGTAGTTTCCTTTTCCCTTTGGTTTGGGCCCAATATCAGGAAGATATTGGCCGCCCGATGATTCAGCTATAATCCCCGTTCATGACACTATCTCAACCTGAACAAAACGCCGCCGAACGCGAAGCCATGGAATGGCAGGCCCAACTGAGCTCAGACCGGCTCAGCGAAGCGCAACGGCTCGCCTTCGAGAACTGGCTGACGCAAAGCGCGGAAAATGCCGCCGCCTGGCGCGCGGTGAACGATTTCTGGAACGGCCTGGACGGCGTGAGCCTGGATGATCTAGGCACCGACACCGCAGCGCCACCCCAAAAAATCCGGCCGCTCCGTCCCAAACAGCATCATTGGCGAACCGGACTGGCCTTGGCCGCTTCGGTGCTGCTGTTGGTCGGCCTGATTGACCCGGAGTTCGACAGTTATCTGGCCGATTACCGTTCCGCTACCGGACAGCAACGGCAGGTAGCGCTGGAAGACGGGTCGACCTTGCTGTTGAACACCGCCAGCGCGGTGTCGGTGGATTATTCGCCAGAGCGTCGGCTCGTCACCCTGCACAGCGGCGAGGCCTTCTTCACCGTTGCTGCCAACCCCGGCCGGCCGTTCATCGTCCAGACCGAAGCCGGCCAGGTGCAGGCACTGGGCACGGCCTTCGACGTCAAACGCGAGGGCGAAACGGCCTTTGTGACCGTGTTCGAACATGCGGTTAAGGTCACCAACCGCAGCGGAGCAGTCAAGGGCAGACTTGTAGAAGGGGAACGCCTGCAATTCAACGGCGACCGCCTGGAGCCCGCCGGCCGCATCGACCTGCAACGCGCCGCCGCCTGGCATCGCCGGCGCATGGTGTTTCAGGACAGGCCGCTGGCCGAGGTCGTCGCCGAACTGGACCGCTACCGTCCCGGTAAACTCCTGATCATCAGCGCCGCGATTGAAAAGCTGCCGATCACCGGCGTCTTCGGCATCGCCGACACCGACGTGGCGCTTGCCAGCATCGAACAGAGTTTGCCGGTCAGCGTCCGCAAGCTGCCGGGCGGACTGGTGCTGCTGTCGGCCAGATGAGCCGATCAAGCCGGCTCCGCGCGCAGCTTGATGCCTAACGCCCGCACCACTTTCAGCACTGTATCGAAACGCGGCTTTGCCCCCGGCGCCAGCGCCTTGTAAAGGCTTTCCCGGCCAAGTCCGGACGCATCGGCAACTTTTGCCATGCCCTTGGTTTTGGCGATATAACCCAAGGCGCGAATCAGTTCATCGCTGTCGCCATCCGCCAACACTTGGGAAAGATATTCACTGATCGATTCGTCGCTATCGAGCATGGCGACCATATCGAAAGGCAATAATTTTTCTTTCATGTTTCAATCTCCTGAGACAATTTGATTGCCCGCTTAATGTCGGCATCCTGAGTTGATTTGTCGCCGCCGGCCTCAGCAGAACTAAAACCATCCGGTTACTCAACACAAAATAAATCCGGTAGCAGGCGCCTACATCGATGCGTCTGGAAATGGCGATTTAGCACGCAAGTCACGCAGCGAAGCATGCCATTTCGCAAAGGTCTCAGTTTGCAGGATAGTGTAATCCGTAGCACAGATCGTATCCGATTGGATACTTATTTCAAGCGAAAAAATATCTTTGGAAGCAAAACCTTTTCTTTTGCCCGCCAGAAAAGTAAAAAAATTTTTGCCTGCGGCATGGATACTCCGCTCCGGCTGTTTCGTCATTAACTCCAAGCCGCCGTTTTACCTTCTGCGAACGGCGAGCCGACTGACATGGAAACAACCCCAGGAGCACTAATGACCCGTAAAACCACATGCAACCCTTCCCCTCTTCGTCACGGCATCGTCCCACCTCATCATGGCGCCCCGGCCAAGGCGCGCGCCTTGGCCCTGACCGTCTCCGCCTTCTACACCGGGCTATTGTTCGCCATGCCTCCGCAAGCCGCCATGGCCTCGGCGGCTGACAGCGCCGGCCAGACGATTTTCGACTTCGCGATTCCCAAAGGCTCGCTCTCCGGCGCCCTGCTGCAATTTTCCGAAACCAGCGGCAAGAAGGTGCTGTTCAATGCCGATCTGGTGCGCGGCCAGAGCAGCCCAGGCTTGAATGGCCGCTACAGCGCTGAGCAGGCCCTGCATAAACTACTGGCCGGCAGCGGGTTGGCACCCAGGGAAACCGGCAGCGGCAGCGTCACGTTGGAAAAACTGGCCGCGCCGACAAAGACCCCATTAGAGTCGAAGGCCGCTACCACCCTGCCCGCCGTGACCGTGACCGGACAAACCGGCGATGGCAGCAGTGACAGCCCCAGCCTTACCACGCCGTCGATCGACGAGTCACGCGTCAAATTGAATCAGGTTCCCGGCGGGACGAGCGTGATCGATGCCGAGAGAATTTATGAAGGCGCGCCGCTGACGGTCAACGACGTCTTTGTCAACGCGCCGGGCGTCTATGTTGCGGATTCTCAAGCAGGAGTCACGGGCGGGTCGCGTATTTCAATCCGCGGTTCCGACGCCAATTCGATCATCTCGCCCATCCGTGGCATCAAATTGCTTCGCAACGGCATGCCATTCACCAGCGCAGACGGCTCCTCGGATACCGAATCGATCAATTTGTTCGCGCTCGATCATGTCGATATCTATCGAGGCGCCAACGCGCTGGAGTACGGCGGCAGCAATCTCGGCGGGGCGGTCAACCTGATCACGCCGACCGGCTACACCGCCGAAGGCGTGCGCTTGGGGATGAAATGGGGCACCTACGATTTCGTCAATCCGACGCTGAGTTTCGGCAAGGTGTTCGACAATGGCTTTGATGTCTACGGTTCGTTTGCCTACCTGAGCACCGATACTACGCGGGAAAACAACAAGCAGGAACAGTTCTACGGTCACGGCAACGTCGGCTACCGCTGGAACGACAGGCAAGAAACGCGCCTGTATTTCGATATTCAGAACCATAACTTTTTGTCGACTTCGCCGCTGACCCTGCAACAAATTGCAGACAATCCGAAGCAGAACGACAACAGTTTCGCCTTCCCAAGCGGCTTTCCTTTATACCGCGTCGACCTGAAGCACTCGATCCTCCTGGATGGCGGCGACAAGTTCGACGTGGGGGCTTATTACCAGGACAAGCATTATGCCTATGACTATACCTTCGGTTACAACCACGACAGATGGCAGGACACCGGCTTCAACTGGCGGCATGAGATCAACAGGAAACTGTTTGGTCTGGATAATAGAGTCGTATGGGGAGGTCTGACCCAATGGCAGTTCATTAACGATTATAACTATGCGACTTTGCCGGATCGTCGGCGAGGCCAGTTAAGAAACGCCGAGCGCGATCGCTGGCTGAATGTCGAGGGGTATTTGGAGGATCAACTCCGTCTGACCGACCAGTTTACCTTGATCGCCGGTGTGCAGCTGAACTGGCGGAATGTTAATTATGAACGCTACGAGGGCGCCCTCCCCAGTGCTGCCGGAACGACCAATCAAGCCGATCAGGATTATTTTAGCGCCAACCCCAAGCTCGGCTTTACCTGGCAGGCGACCCGTGAGGCACAGATTTACGGCAATGTCAGCCGCAGTTCGGAACCGCCGCCATTGGCGAACCTGGCCGATCTGTTTCCCGCCAAGGATTTGCAAACAGCCAGTACGGTAGAAGTCGGTACACGTGGGCAAACCGATTATTTGGAGTGGGATCTGGCTTATTACCACGCCTGGGTGAACAACGAATATTTGATTATCGCAAATCCTATCAATCCGACTGATTTTACCGCGACGAACGCCAACGGCACGACCCTGCATTCCGGCGTCGAACTGGGCTTGGAGAGCTCGCTGCCGATCAATGCGATCGCCAACGGCGACCAAATCCGTCTGCGCGGCAACTACACCTGGAACAACTTCACCTTCGACAACGACCCGGTGTTGGGCGACAACCGCATTCCCGGCATACCGGAGCACGTAGCCTTTGTCGAGGCGCTGTATCAGCATCCGAGCGGGTTCTACATCGGCCCGAATGCCAGGATCGTCGGCTCCAACTGGGTCGATTACAAAAATACGCTGGCCGCAAAACCTTATGCCTTGCTCGGCGCCCGGATCGGTTGGGATGACGGCAAACATTGGAAACTGTTTGTCGACGGCCGCAACTTGACCAATCAGCATTACGCGGCAACCCTCTGGACGATGGGGGACGCGGGGGGCACGGACCAGGCGCAATTCCATCCCGGCGCGACCCGTACTGTCTACGGCGGCATTGAGTATCGCTTCTAGCGGGTGCCGGATGAGTATCACTGTTCGGCAATTGGCAACGCTCGATAACGCGCGCTTGGCCCGGCGCAAGCGCCACCGTAAACTCTGGCTGAAGGTCCATCTTTGGCTAGGGTTGTTGTTCGGGGCCTATCTTGCCGTGATCGGCCTGACCGGCAGCATCCTGGTATTTCATGACGAGATCGATGAATGGCTGACGCCGGAGCTCATGACCGTCGAACCGCCGTCCGAGACGTCGGCGTATCGATCGCTTGCGGCAATCATCGCGGCCAGTTCCGCCGCGATGCCGAGCGATGCCCAGCAAGCCTTTGCCGCCTATCCGCGCAACGCTAAAGCCGCCTTTAGGCTACGTTACGCCGTGCCGATACCGGGCGGCGCGACCGAGTTTTGGGAGACCACTGTCGATCCTTATAGGGCCAAGTTTATCGGCAAACGCTTACGTTGGTCATCCGAAGAAACATTCCCGGAAACTTTCGTCGACTTTGTTTTTTTCCTGCACTATTCGCTGTTTCTGGGCGACTCCGGCGAATTGATCGTCAGTCTCATCGGTGTATTGTCCATCCTTTCGATGCTGACCGGGCTGATCGTCTGGTGGCCGTTGACCGGGAAATGGCGGCAGGCGTTGACGATCAAAGTCAAGGCCAGCGCCGAGCGCTTGACGTTCGATTTGCACAAAACCGCCGGCGTTTATTCGGCTATGGTCCTGTTGCCGGTGTTGTTTTCCGGTATTTACATCACCGAACCTAACTATGTGGTGCCGGTAGTAGAGCTGTTTTCACCGGCAACCTACCGCTACTGGTTTCAATCCACTCCCATTGAATCTGTACCCTCGTTGGGCATGGCCGATGCGGTGGCGATTGCTGACCGCTTATATCCCAGCGGACGCACCCATTTCATCTACGGAGCTACGCAACCGACGTCAACCTTTACCGTGTGCAAGAACGATGTCGAACAAACCGGCAGCCTGATACATCGGCGTTGCGTCGTGATTGACCGCTACAGCGGCACGGTTCTGGATGTGGACGATCCGACCGCAGGCACTGCAGGCGAAGTGCTAACGCATTGGCAATGGCCGCTGCATTCCGGACAGGCGTTCGGCATGGCGGGAAGAGTGATGGTGTGCCTTTCGGGATTGGCTTGCGTATTATTGTTTGGAACAGGGATTGTGCGATGGCGGCATAAGAAGATCGCGAATTTATCGAGAAGAATTTATAGATAAGGTGTAAGTCTGTAACCGAAGGCTGGCTTTTCCACGCGGGACGGGGTTTGAAACCCCGTTCCTAACGTTTTGATATCTCAATCATGCGGGAAATCTTGTGGTCGTGACAACATACCTTATCCGGCTGAAGCGAAGTCGGGGTTTATGACCTCGACCTGGACGTTTCAAATCCCTCTTGCCGCTTCGATGAAACGATGCTGTCTTCTTGCTTTGCAAAACCCGTCCGTTAGCCGGCCGAATGTGAAAATCAACAGGGAAACTCCGGCAAGCCCAGAATTTCACTTTCGGCCGGGATGCTGTCTTCTTGCTGCTCCGCTTCCGACCGGCGCAGACGGCCGCGCAAATAATCGGTCGCTAGGTTCGCCGCAATCCGGAAAATAAACGCACGCGGATTTTCGACCGATGTTTTGCCGTCGTAGCCTGCATATCGGATGAACGTTTCCTGGAAAAGATCTTGAGCCGTTTCGGAATAACTGACGCGATACGATAAAAAACGCAGCAATTCGTAGCGATGCTTTTTGCATAAAATCGGCAATATCGTTTGCGGTACATCCAATCATAAGGCACGCGGATCATTAACAAAAAAGTCAATGCGCGAATAATAGGCAATATTTACGCCACAATAGATGTAAAAAGTTCCATCCCATCATAAGAGCTGGTGTTCTTTATAACCGATGGAACTCCACAGATTCACCTGTTCCCGTTATTCCTTGATTCACAATCGGAGCCGGCGTTTCGGATCGACGGTTCAGTATGATGAAGCGTTGTTGGAACTGCTCAGGATTACGTCAATAATAACTTCCCGATATAACGGGTTGATGCCAGTTTCCAACGTCAACGATGGGAATCCTTCTCGCCAAGCTCTAGCTTGGGAACGAGGGGTAATACGTCGTATGCCACAGCGATTATGTGTCATATGACACAAACAACGAAGCCAAAATCAACCGGCACTCTTATCCTCAGCGCCTGCACGCTCAGCGACAGGCAAGAACCCCGGCGCGTTACGGGCGTCAGCAAGCGGCTTTTTTAAAGACGCATTGAGCAATCAGTGCGTCAAATGGCGATACCGGCAGGCTAATTTTTTTCTGTCTTCGAGGTGGGGTTTTCCGCATCTCAAACGTCTTACTGAGTAAATGATCCTTTAGGGCCTGAAGATGAAAGCAAGGCTTGACGACTGATCATCGGTCATCGGCCTATTTCGCATTTCCGGATGTTTATGATGAGAATGAAAAAATCGAGCACAAGCGCAGAGCATTCGCCGCCCGAGCAACCGTTTCCGTCGGCCCGTTATTTTCAGATTCATTTCCAATATCTGCACGAAACCATCGGTGATTTACGCCTGCAAGTCGAAAAAGCCAATCAGCAGATTGCCGAAATGCAGTTGCAATTGCAGCTTAACCAGACTAGAGAAAACGCCCGCCAAAGCGATTCCGGGAAAAAAACGGAAAGTCGTTTTGAGCCCGGACCATCGAATGTCGCGGATGCCGCGTACTGAAAACAAACCCATCGCATTTCTTAACCTTGATGTCTGAAACGGAAGTTGCTACCCCTCACATGTCGCACGAATTGACAGTGTCCGTTGTTGGGCTCCTTTGTCTGCTGTCGGCGGGTTGCACGACGATGCCCGCACGCGAGCGGCAAGCCGCGCTGCCGCCGCTGCCGGCGCAATGGTCGGCAGCGCCGCAACCGCAATCTCCGCACCAGGATCATTGGCTGGAGACCTTTGCCGATTCGCGGCTGACGCAAACGGTGCGCGCGGCGCTCGTCGGTAATTTCGATCTGCGTGCGGCAGCCGCGCGCATCGAGGCGGCGCGCGCCCGGATGCGCATCGACGGCGCGGGACGTTGGCCGCAGCTGTCATTACTGGCCGGCTACCGGCGCGGCGATCAGGGCGCGAACGAATCGGAAACCGACGTCTTCGAAGCGCTGTTCGGTCTGTCTTGGGAGCTGGACGTCTGGGGGCGGATTCGCGCCACGCAGCTTGCTTCGGGACAGGATGCCGAAGCGGCCGCCGCCGACTGGCAGGCCGCGCGTCTTTCGCTGGCGGCGCGCAGCGCGCAGAATTACATCGAACTGGCCGAGGCGCGCGCACAGGTCAAGGTTGCCGAACAATCGATGCGCGACCGCCGCACGCTGGTCGAACTGCTGCGCGGACGCTTCCGGCGCGGATTGACCCATGCGCTGGATTTGCGTCTGGCGTTGACCGACCTGGCGAATGCGGGGGCCCAGCTTGCGGTGCAGCGCACCCGCGTACAAAACCTGACCCGCGATCTGGAAGTGCTGCTCGGACGATATCCCGAAGGGCATTTTGCCGAAGCCGAGACGCTGCCGCCGCTGCCGCCGACCGCTCCGGTCGGCATACCTTCCGACTTGATCGAACGCCGTCCCGACCTGAACGCGGCCTTCGCCCGCCTTTGCGCCACCGACAAAAGGCTCGAAAGTGCCCGCAAGGCTCTGTTGCCGCGCTTCACGCTGACCGCGAGCGGCGGTACCGGCAGCGCCGCATTGAGCGAACTGGTCGATCCGCGCGCGGCGGCCTGGAATCTGGCGCTCGGCTTGTTACAGCCGATTTTTACCGGCGGCCGTCTACATGGCGAGATCCAGTTGCAGGAAGCGCGCGTCGAGGAAACGCTGAACGGCTACCGTAATGCCGCATTGAATGCCTTCCGCGAAGTAGAACAAACGCTGGCCGCCGAAGACCGTTTGCGCGAACAAGAAAACGCTTTGCAGGAAGCGGTCAAGCAAACCGATGCCAGCCGCAAGCTGGCCGTGTATTCGTACCAGCACGGTCTGATCGAAATTTTGACTCTGCTGGATAGCTACCGAAGCACGCTGAATGCACAAAGCGCACATTTGACCGCGCACCGGCAATTATTGAACAACCGCATCAATCTGTACCTGGCTTTGGGCGGCGGCTTTTAGGAATCAACCGACTTTATGAAATGGGTAAAAATCACTCTTCCGATCATCATCTTGTCGGCGTCCGCGGCCGCCTGCTGGGCGCTGATTGCGCACAAACCGGCCGTCGCGCCGCAAGCTGGCGGCAAGCCGCCGCCGCAAGTCACGGTGGCGACGGCGCGCCTGGAAACCTTACGCATGGACGTGGCCTCGCAAGGCGTGGTCAGGCCGCGCACCGAAATCGATTTGGTCAGCGAAGTGTCCGGCAAGGTCGTTGCGATTCATCCGGCCTTTGTGGCAGGCGGCTTTTTCAAAAAAGGCGACCGCTTGATCGCGATCGATCCGCGCGATTACGACTTTGCGATCACCAAGGCCCAGGCGCAGGTCGCCGAGGCCCGCAAGGATCTGCTACGCGAAGAAGCCGAAGCGGAGCAGGCGCAAAACGAATGGCAGGCACTGGGCGGCGGCGATGCAAACGATTTCGTGCTGCACAAGCCGCATCTGGCCGAGCGCCGCGCCAAACTGGCCGCGGCGGAAGCGGATTTAGCCGCCGCGCGCCTCAAGCGCAGCCGCTGCGACCTGAGCGCGCCATTCGCCGGCCGGGTGCGCGAGAAACAGGCAGACATCGGCCAATACGTCGAAAGCGGCAAGATCGTCGCGAACATCTACGCGACCGACATTGCGGAAGTGCGCCTGCCGGTTCCGAGCGAGCAAATCGAATTTCTTGACTTGCCGCTGTTTTATGCGAATGCCGCACAGCCCGCGGCCGGTCCGAGCGTCACGCTCCGCGCGCAATTCGCCGGAAAAATCCACACCTGGCAGGGTCGCATCGTGCGCACCGAAGGCATGCTCGACGACAAAACCGGCATGCTGTACGCGGTGGCCGAAATCCGCGATCCTTATGCCTATCATCCGAGCCATCCGCCGCTGGCGGCGGGCCTGTTCGTACAGGCGGAGATTGCAGGCAGCGAGCGGAGCGATCTGATCAATATTCCGCGCGCGGCGCTGCATGGCGGCTATCAGGTCTACGTCGTCGATCGAGACAATCGCTTGCGTATGCGCCATGTCGGAATCGTACGCACGGAGGCCGACCGGCTGGTGATCGGCAAGGGCCTCAATGCGGACGAAAGGGTGTTGGTCTCGGGCATCGAATTGCCGATCGACGGCATGCAGGTCGTGATCAAGACGGTTGCGCCGGGAGGACGGTCATGACGCGGCCCCGAGGCAGCCGTTCGCTGCTCGGCTGGTTTGCCGGCAATCCGGTCGCGGCGAATCTATTGATGCTGCTGATTTTCATCGGCGGCATCCACACCTTGCAGCAAACCGACCGCGAAGCCTATCCGCGTTTCGCGCCGGAGCGGATCGGCGTGACCGCGCCGTATCCGGGCGCAGGTCCGGCCGAAATCCAGCAAAGCGTCTGCATCCCTATCGAGGAAGCGATTCATGACCTGCAAGGCATCAAAAAGCTAAACAGCACCGCGACTGGCGACAAATGCGAAGTCAGCGTGCAGGTGTTGCAGGACTATCCGTTGCGCGAATTGTCCGGCGCGATCCGTTCTCGGGTGCAGGCGATCAAGAACCTGCCGAAAGAAGTCGAGCGTATCGATATCGAGGATTCCGGTTGGGAATATGCGGCCATTTCGGTGATTTTGTCCGGCGATGCCGACAAACTGACTTTGCGCCGTCTAGCCGAGACGGTGCGCGACGATCTGGCGCAACTGGGCGAGGTACGCAAGGCCGAGTTATGGAATCAAGTCGAATTCGAGGTCGCGGTCGAAATTCCGGCCGAGCGACTCAAGCAGCAGCAATTGACGCTAGACGATGTGGCTGCTGCGGTTCGCCGGGAATCTCTGGATTTGGCCGGCGGCGTGATGAAAGCGCCGACCGGTGAATTCCAGTTGCGTGCGAAAAGCACCGCAGACACGCGCGACAAGCTGCTGGCATTGACGCTCCGCACCTATCCCGACGGCACGCGCCTGACCTTGGGCGACATCGCCACCGTGACCGACGGCTATGCCGAAAAAGGCTTCGAATATTACAGCGACGGCAAGCCGTCCGAAACGATCGGCGTGATCGCCCGGCATAATCTGGTCGGCGCGGCCGAACAGGTCGCCCGCTACGTCGAAACCCTGCGCCCAACCCTGCCCGAAGGCATTCAGATCAGAACCCGACGCGACAATGCACGCTCGTTTTCCGAACTACTCGACACGCTGATGTTCGAAGGCGTCAGCGGTTTTTTGCTGGTGTTGCTGGTGCTGTGGCTGTTTTTGAGCACCCAGGTCGCGGTCTGGGCCGCGGTCGGAGTGATGATTTCGGTGTTCGGCGCCTTGTGGTGGATGCCGGCCTGCGGCGTGACCTTGAACATGCTGTCGCTGTTCGGTTTCGTGTTGTCGATGGGGGTTCTGGTCGATGACGCGATCATCGTCAGCGAACGCATTCACGAACTGCAATGTCGGGGCGTCGGCGCGCTGCAAGCCGCGATCAAAGGCGTTCGCGACGTCGCGGTGCCGGTCACGCTCGGCGTGTTGATCGGCCTGATCGCTTTTTTGCCGGGCCTGTTCGTGCCGCCGAGCTGGGCGACCAAGTTCATGAAGCCGGTTGCGGTGGTGATGATTCTGTCGCTGGCGTTTTCGCTGGTCGAGGCGCTGTTGATCCTGCCGGCCCATCTCGCACACGAACCGAAACAGGCCAAGGCCTGGCCCCGGATTGTGCGCCTGCGCGTGGCGTTGAACGGCGGCCTGGCTTTCTGCAACGAACGCGGCTTTCAGCCGTTCCTACGTCGGGTGCTGGCCTGGCGTTATGCCACCGTCGCGCTGTTCGCCGGCGCGGTGATCGTCGGCCTGACCCTGGTCAAGCACGATTATGTCAAGCTGTCGCTCGAAGAAGACGTCAGCTACGACAATTTTCACATCCACCTGCGCCCGCCACTCGGCACGCCCTACGCGGAAACACGCGCCCGTATCGAGCAATTCGTGGCGGCGCTAAAAAAGGCCGAACAGGAGTTGAATCAAACCCAGCCGCCCGGCTCGCCGAGCGTGGTCGAAGGTCTGGACGTGTTCATCGAGGAAACCGATCCGACCATCTGGGTCGAGTTTTCGAGCGAGGCGCGCAAAAACTTTCACATCCGTGATCTGATCAAGCGCTGGTACGACCACGTCGGCGATGTCGGCGACTTTCGCCCGGATTTCCATACCCCGACCGAACAGGATGTGATCGATCTCGAACTCGAGGTGACCGGGCCTGATCCGGTCTCGCTAGGCGCGGCGGTCGATGAACTGAAAAATAAAATCGCCGCCTTTCCCGGCGTGACCGAAATCGAAGACTCGCGCCGCCCCGGCAAGCCCGAATTGCGCCTCGAATTGACTGCGTCGGCCGAGCGGCTGGGGCTGCGCCTGCGCGAACTGGCCGAACAGGTGCGCCATGCCTATTTCGGCGACGAAGCGCAGCGCTTCATTCGCGGACGCGATCAGATCAAGATCATGATCCGCACGCCGCGCGCGGAACGGCAGGATTTTCAAAGCCTGCGTGCGTTATCGGTTGCGCTGCCGGACGGCGGCCAAGCCCCGCTCGGCGAACTGGCTAAGATCGGCTTCGCCCCCGGTTTCGGTGAACTGACTCGCGAAGACCGGCGCGGCATCGTCTCGATCCAGGCCCGTCTCGACAAACGCCAGGCGATCACCGGCGAGCAAATCTTCAAGGAGCTGCAGGCTGACGCCTTTGAAACGTTGGAGAACCGTTATCCTGGCCTCGAAATTTCCGGCGGCGCGGCCAAGGAAGAAGCCGACCGGGTGACCGAAGGACTGAAGCGCAACACGCTGATTTCGCTGGTCGCGATCTATGCGCTGATCGCGGTCAGCTTCCGCTCCTATTCGCAGCCCTTGCTGTTCATGCTGGCGGTGCCGGTAGCCTGGCTCGGCGCGTTGCTGATCCACTGGGCTCTAGGCATGACGATGACCTTTCAATCGGTGATCGGGGCGGTCGCCGCCAGCGGCGTGGTCGTCAACGACAGCATCGTGCTGCTCGACTACATTCGGCAGCGCCGCGCCGATACGTCGTCCCTGAGTGCGCTGATCGTCGATGCCTGTGCAAGCCGTTTCCGGCCGATTGTGCTGGTCGCCCTGACCAATCTGGCAGGTTTTTTTCCGATGCTGTTCGAAACCAGCGAGCAGGCGGTATTTCTGGTGCCGATGACCTTGTCGCTGACCTTCGGCCTGTTGTTCGGCATGGCCGCGACGTTGATCCTGATTCCGGCCTGTTATGCGGTGCTGCAGGATTTCGACAACGGCGTGCAATGGTTGCTGCGCTGGCTGCGCCGGGACTCTTCAAACGAACTATTAAATCAATTCAATTCAAGACCAGAGAAATAACATGATAAAACACACTCTGCTGATACTGACTGCCACCTTGACTGGTGCCATGCACGCCAACGCCGGCACGATCGCGAATGGCAAATGGACCCCCTCGAACTGCGGCAACCCACCCGAAACGCCCGTGATCGAACCAAGCAACGTCGAAGTGTTCAACAAAAGCGTCGCCAAGGTCAATGCCTGGCAGCAACAGGCGAAGACCTATTACGAATGCCTGGTGAAAGAGGCGAACACCGACAACGCAATCATTGCCGACAGCGCCAATGCCGCGCAGGCCGAGCACCGTGCAACGATCGAAAAGGTCGGCAAGGACGCCGAAGCCGGCAAAAAGAAACTCGAAAGCCATTAATACCCAAGCACGGTTGTCCCGCCCGCTAGGCCATGTCCAGCACAACTGTGGCAAATGACACAATTTTGTTTTCACTGAGGTGGGGTTTTTGTGTTCTGAAACGTCTTATAACAATTAGGCGCATCCTTAATTTAAGGGTCGGGTAAAAAAATACGCCAAGCCCTGCTTCGTTGTTCGTCACTAATGATGTTGAAGGGAGGCTGGACATGAATAGAGAGGAGAGGGGGGGATCGAACGCCCCATTGCCCCGCGCCGATCAAACGACTCCATGATTGTACGGTAAAATTTTTATGCAACTATTCAATAGCCGGGATGGCGGGCCGTCAGCACCGGATTTCGCTTATCCGGGCGGCGCGGCAACCGATCCGCATTCTTCGTGGCAGGCGCTGCTTCAAGCATTGCGCCGTGAAAAACGCCCCGGCTATCTGTTCGGCGAAATCGTGCTGGTGGTTTTGCTGTTGCACGTGTCGGCGCTGCTTTGGCTATTCGCGCCGAGCGAACCGGTTGCCCAGGCCAAACCGTTGATGATGGAAGTGTCGCTCGTCGCCGCGCCGAAACAGCAGCCCAATGTCGCTCCGCCTGCGCCGCCGAAACCGCCGGAGCCGCCCAAACCCAAGCCGAAGAAAAAGCCCGTCGCGAAGAAGAAGCCGGACGTGCGCAAGCCACCCAAGCCGTTGTCGAAAGATGCCTTGGCTTTGCCTAAACCCGCGGAAACCCAGGCTGCCGAACCGGAGACCTCGCCGTCGCCGCCCGCACCGCCATCACCGCCGGTCAAAACCGCCGCAGCGCCCGCGGAAACCTTTACCGAAGCGAATTTCCGCGCCAATTACGGCTTCAACCCGAAACCCGAGTATCCCCGCCTGGCGCGCAACCGTGGCTGGGAAGGCAAAGTCTTGCTGAAGGTCCAGGTCTCCGCCGAAGGCTTCAGCGACAGTGTTGCAATCCACCGCAGCAGCGGCCATGACATCCTCGACGAGTCGGCGGTCGCGGCGGTCGAAAAATGGAAATTCATTCCGGCGATGCGCGGCAGCACAGCGGTCGCCAGTTCAGTGATCGTGCCGATCATTTTCACGTTAAACAATTGATAGCAGGAGACATCAATGCCCCACCACATCCATCCCGCCGTCATCGTTGACGGAACCCTCTATACCTTGCTGGCGTTTTCGATCGCCACTTGGTCGCTGATCGTGTTCAAAATTTGGCAGTTTGCCCGCAACGGCTACCAGAACCGGCGCTTCAGCAACGCATTTTGGGAAGCGTCCGATCTAGAAAGCGCGAAAGCGATACCGATCATGGCGGTTCGCGGCCCGCAGGCGCGCATCGCACAACGCGGTTTCGGCTGGCTGAGCGAAATGCGCTCAACCTCTGCACAGGCGCTCAAATTCCGCGGTTCGCCGGAAGAATTGCTTGGCCAGACTCTGCGCATCCAAACGCAGGAAGAGCAATGCGCACTCGAAAGCGGATTGACGTTGCTTGCCAGCATCGGCAGCACCGCGCCGTTCGTCGGCCTGTTCGGCACCGTGCTCGGCATCATGCACGCGCTGCACGAAATCAGCCAAAGCGGCTCGGCCAGCCTCGACGTGGTGGCCGGCCCGATCGGCGACGCCTTGATCGCGACCGCGGTCGGCATCGCAGTCGCGGTACCGGCGGTGCTGGCCTATAACTTTTTCGGCCGCCGCGCCAAACAACACCGCCAAGCGCTGGACCATTTCGCCGGCAGCTTTCTGCATCTGGTATTCAACGCCGACGGCAACCAAGGGTAACCACGATGGCCTTTAATACGCAATCCTCGGAAGAACAGGACGCGATCAGCGACATCAACGTCACACCGCTGGTCGACGTAATGCTGGTGCTGGTGATCATTCTCTTGGTAACCGCACCGCTCTTGACGCAATCGGTCAAGGTCAACCTGCCGAAAACAGCCGAAACGACGCCGGACGTGAAAGACCCGCCGCTGCAACTCGGCATCGATGCGCAGGGCTTGGTCACGCTGAACAAAAAGCCGCTCGCCGACCTGCCCGCGCTGGAAGCCGCGTTGACCGAAGAACTCAAAAACAACCCGGAAACGGCGGTGCATCTGTACGCCGACCAGGGCGTCATCTATTCAAAGGTAGCGGAAGTGATGGCCGCCGCGCAACATGCGGGGATTACCAAGCTGGCGTTCGTGACGGTGGAACAGTAGGTTGCGGTCGCCTCACTGCCATTAAGCTAAGCCGATCGCGTGTTACGGAAGCCAAGGCCATCGCCACCCGCTTCCGCAACCCCTGTGTGATTTGACACAGCCACTGCGTCAAATCACACACCCCTATTACCCAACCGGCGTATTCACTCCGATCTGCAATGCCGCCTTGATCAAAACCGCCGTAAGCCGCGTTGCGTGAGATGCCACAATCAAAGCCCGTCCGCCCCTTTCCGAAGCCCCTGCTTGCGTGACCTTCCTATCATTGGCACACATTCTGCTGGTTGCTGATACCCTTCTTCATCCGATGGCCATCGTTGAATCCTGAGCGCAAGTATCAAACCGGAATGACCCTTAAAGCACTTCTCGACCAATTGTTTCGCAGCCACCATCAAGAATTGCTCCGCTTTGCCGGCCAGAGGGCCGGCGACGCGGCGGAAGATCTGGTCCAGCTTTCGTTTTTGCGCCTGCTGCAACACCCGGACATCGGCACGATTGCCAACCACCGCGCCTATCTCTACAAGTTGACCGCAAATGCGGTGATAGACCATCACCGCAAAGCGGCCGTGCGTGCCCAATACCATGCCGATCTCGACGAGATCGACGAAGTCCCTTCGCTCGCGCCATGCCCGGAAACGGTGCTGCATCATCGGCAAATGCTCGAGCGCTGCCTGCAGGCCCTGGATGCGTTGCCGCCGTTGCCGCGCACGGTTTTTTTGTTGCATCGCTTTGACGGCCTGACTTATCCTCAGATCGCCAAATTGCTCGGCCTTTCGCGCAGCAGCGTCGAGCGGCATTTTTATACGGCATTGGAGCATTGCTTCGCCGCCTCGCTCGCCCAAGTCACATCGAGTGTGTAATTGATGAATTCGCCAACCCACAACGCACTGTCCGAACCGCAACGGCAAGCCTTACGATGGCTGTCCCGTTTGCGCGACAACGCGTGCAGCGACCAGGACCGGCACGCGTTCGAAGACTGGCTCGCTACGGCGCCCGAACACGCGGAAGCGTATGTCCAGGCGCAACAATTCTGGCAGCAGCTCGGCGGCCTAACCGATGCCGCCGGCGCCCGGCTGAAGGATGCGCGCGGCTATGCGCAAAAAGCCCAGGCCGCGCGCCGCAGGCGCAATACCACCCTGCTGGCCCTCGCTCTTGCCGTCAGCTTGTGCGTTCTGCAACCCCAACTGGCGTTAAAACTCACCGCCGAACGCTACCAGACCGCCAAAGGCGAACAGACCGCGATCGATCTGGCCGACGGCAGCCGCATCGAACTGAACACCGACAGCGACCTGCGCGTTGCGCGCCTGTTCGGCGCGCGCACGGTCTGGCTGGAGCGCGGCGAAGCCTGGTTCGATGTCGAACACGACGCGGCGCATCCGTTCGAGGTCGTCGTCGGCAACGGCCGCATCCGCGATGTCGGCACCCGCTTCAACGTGATCAACGATTTGGGCAGTACTGCGGTCGAAGTGACGGAAGGCGAAGTGGCGCTCTGCCCCGACGCCGGCCCCGAACAGTCGGTCAAAGCCGGCCAGCAAAGCGGCTTCGACGCCGAAGGCCGGCTCCGCCCGGTCACTGCCGGCGATGCGAATGCCGCCGGCAGTTGGCGGCAAGGACTCTTGATCTTCCGGCGGCAAACCTTGCCGGAAGTGCTGCGGCAACTCGCCCGCTACCATCGGGTCGAATTCGAGCTGCCGGATGCGAAACTGCACACCCTGGAGGTCAGCGGCCGCTTTTCGACCAGCGATCTGGACGAGAGCCTGCACACGCTGGCCAACGGCCTGGGCGTCAAAGTCACGCGGCTGTCGCCGACGCGTATTGTGCTCGGGGCGAATCGGTGAAGCGGCACGCCGAAGTTCAAAGCTCGCGTTGGATGGTTCCCGCGCACAACCAAAGCAAGCTTTGGACTCCAGCCGGAATCATCACGGGCCTGTCCGTAGGGGCGAATTCATTCGCCCAATCAAAAAAACGTCAAAATTTTTAAAATTTCTTGAGGTGCTTGCATCGGATCAAACGTTCATACGGGAAACCCTTCATTCAATCAGGAGACCCGATGACCTTGAACCGACACCTGCTGCTGGCCGCGCCCTTTACTCTTTGTTCCGCCGCCGTTCTTGCCGAGGCGCAAACCTATGACATCGACATACCCGCGCAGCCGCTGTCGTCCGCGTTGGACGCCTTGGCTCGGCAGACCGGCATCAAACCGTTTTATTCCGATGCCATTGCCGCTGGTAAAAATTCCCGCGCGGTAGCCGGCCGTTTCACTGCCGAACAAGCCTTGGCGCGGCTGTTGTCCGGCAGCGGTTTAAGCCACAGGTTTAACGGCGATAAAGCGGTGGCGATTACAGCCGGACAGGCAGCCCATGTGGAAACATTGCAGCCGATGACGGTCTCGGGAAAGGCGGAGTTTGATTCGGCCGATCCTTACAATACGGACTACAGCCTGCCGAATGCCACCACCGGCACCAAGACCGACACGCCGATCATGGAAACGCCGATGAATATTCAAGTGGTGACTAAATCCGTGATGGACGATCAGCAAGACATCAATATTGTCGATGCAATAACTAAGAATGTCAGCGGCGTCCAAGCCGGTCACGACTCAGGCGATATATACGAAAGGTTTATCATTCGCGGTTTTTCAACCATCGATATATACCGTAATGGTTTATTACGCGGTTTTAACACTTACGACCCCTCCAACATCGAACAATTCGAGGTCATCAAAGGTCCCGCTTCCATGCTGTATGGGCGGGCTCAACCGGGTGGATTGATTAATTACGTCACCAAAAAAGGCTTGGATATACCTACTTATTCCGTGCAGCAGCAATTCGGTTCCTATGACCAATACCGTACCACCGCCGATGCCACAGGGCCTATCGATAAAGACGGCAAATTACGCTACCGCGTCAATATGTCTTATCAGGATATTGGTTCGTTTAAGCAGTTTGTTAATGATGAGCGTTACTTCATTGCTCCTACGCTAAGCTGGCGCCCTAATGATCGTTTTGACGCTAATCTCGAATTCGAACATAAGCACGAGAAAAAAGTAAATGACTTCGGTATTCCATCCATCGGCAACCGCCCCGCTCCTGTACCTTTAAGCCGCAGTTATCTGGACAGCGCTAACGGGCCTGTCAGTGACACTACCTTAGTGGCTTATGATTGGGCATTTAAGTTTAACGACGACTGGAAACTTAAAAATCGTTTTCTATGGGAAAACTGGGATATGCAATATAACGATATAGGTGGTTCTGGTGCATTACGGGCCGATAACCAAACTCTAAATCGTACTGTATTTAGTGGGCCTGCAAATCAGGAAACCTATTCAACTAATCTGGATTTGTCAGGCAAATTTAACCTGCTTGGAACCAAGCATGATGTCCTTTTGGGTGGAGATTATTACAATAATGCTTTTAATGGTGAGAATGAATATTTCACTGCGACAACGCCGATTAATATTTTTAATCCGATTTATAATGTCATTAGTCAGGCAACACTTGATGCATTACCTATCAGCTGGAATTTTCTCCGCAAAGAAGAAAGATTTGGCGTTTACTTTCAAGATCAAATTACGCTGTTTGACAAGCTGCATATTATGGGCGGCGGCCGTTATGACTGGGTCACTTATGGCACAGGTTCTAATAGTAAATCCTTTGATCTGGCAAAGGCCAATTACAGTGACCAAGAAGACCAGAAATTCAGTCCGCGCGTAGGTGTGCTTTACCAGCCTTGGCAATGGCTTTCTTTGTTTACTAGCTACACGGAGTCTTTGGGCTCGGCAAACTCCGGCCTCTCATTTACCGGTCAGAATTTTAAACCACAATCCGGAGAGCAATATGAGGCTGGCTTCAAGACTGAGTTTTTCGATAAACGACTTTCAAGTACTGTTTCTTTTTATGACTTGACTAAAGCCAATACGACAACCACCGATCCTGCTCATCCTACTTTCCAAGTTACCGCAGGCAAGGTCAGAAGCCGCGGAGTAGAAATTGATATTAAAGGGCAGGTAACTGAAAAGTTAAATCTGGTTACGACCTATGCTTTTACGGATATTCGTTATATTAATGCTAATGCAAACTTGCTCGGTCAGCGTCCTATCGGTGTCCCTGAAAACCAAGCCAGTTTGTGGGGAACTTATCAATTTACCGAGCGTTTTAAAGCTGGAATCGGTGGTGTAGTTGTAGGCAAACGTAATGGCGACAATAACAATCCTGTTGATTTGCCAGGATATGTCACGATGGATACTATGGCGGCTTATACGATACCTGTCGGCAAAACGCGTCTGACCACGCAAGTTAATATCAATAATCTGTTGGATAAAGGTTATTACGTGGGGGCAAGTTCACGCAATTCGATTGTTACCGGCAATCCACTTTCGGTGATGGGATCGATAAGGTTACAGTTTTAATTGTGAAGATTTGATTATCTAACGCATAGGTTGGGGCGAGAGTGCGAACCCCAACAATTCGGTCGCCCCGTATGCTTGATTGTTTGGATTCCTATCGTTTTATGCCCGAAGGGTGCACCCTAACCTACGCGGCTCCTATCACCTCATCGAAAATGTCGGGTACACAAAGCGTGTCCGATCTACCGGACTGCGATCCTCTCGGTATGACAGGGTTCAAATTGGCTATTCGCTCGATGAACAAAAAGTCCGGAAATTTTTTTGTTCCGGGTGGGACTTTTGAGCGTTCATTCGTCTTAACGTAGAAAAGCACCTGGCTCCAAGTCAGGTCGGGTTGCCTTCGCATACCCGCCTTCACCGCTACGATTTTATTTACGGAGTTTGCCATGAAAATTCGCCCGTTTTGGGTGCTGACGCATCGCTATGCAGGTTTGGCGATGACTGTGTTTCTGATCATCGTCGGCTTGACCGGCAGCCTGCTCGCGTTTTATGCCGAGCTGGACCGCGCCGTCAATCCTTCATTTTACGTCGATGCCGACGGGCGCAGCCCTCTCGATTTCGATATATTGATCGAAAAAGCCGAAGGCCACGCTCCGGAAGTGCAAATCCGCTCGTTGTGGCTCACTCCCAACGCCGCGAACCTTTCTGTTGCGCCCCGCTCCAAGCCGGACACCGGCCAACCCTACGCCCTGGATTACGACCAATTGATTCTCGATCCCTATACCGGAGAGGAATTAGGCCGCCGAACCTGGGGCGCCATCTCCCAAGGCACGATCAACTTGATGCCATTCATTTACAAGCTGCATTTCAACCTGGCGCTCGACGATACCGGCATGTGGATTTTGGGCATTACCGCCTTGGTATGGACGCTCGACAGTTTCGTCGGTTTTTATTTGACCTTGCCGGCTTTCGGCGCGGGCTCCGCGTCGCAACCGTGGCCTCGACGCTGGCAGCGGTCGTGGTCGATCAAATGGCGCGGCTCCGCGTTTCGGATCAATTACGACCTGCACCGCGCCGGCGGCTTGTGGCTTTGGCTCGTCCTGTTGATTTTTGCCTGGTCCAGCGTCTATATGAATATGGCCGATACGGTCTATCAGAAGGTCATGCAAACGGTCAGCGATTTTCACGAGCCGTGGAGCGACATGGCCACGCTGGAGCAGCCGCTGGAAAATCCGGCGCTGAGTCTTAAAGAGGCCTATCGGCTCGGCCGCCGGCAATTCGCGCAAGCAGCTATTGAACAAGGTTTCAAGATTGAAGCGCCGGCCGCCGTTTGGTACAACGCCGGCAAAGGATTTTACGCGCTGAGCATGCGCAGCGATAAAGACTTTCAGGATAAAAACGGCCAGACCCGCCTTATCCTCGACGCCAATACCGGCGAACAAAAAATGCTGTTGTTGCCGAGCGGCCAATATAACGGCACGACGATCACGAGCTGGCTTTCGGCGCTGCACATGGCCAACGTGTTCGGGCTGCCGTACCGGATTTTCGTGTGCCTTCTCGGCGTGTCGATTGTGACGTTATCGGTCACCGGCGTCGTGATTTGGTTGAAAAAGCGCCGGCGCATTCATGCTTAACGAAGTGGGAACCGTCCGCCAGCCCGATTTGGCGCTGCTCGCCTGCCGTGGTGATATAATCGGTGCGCCAGCGGTCAAGCAACCCGCCAACAGGCAGCCCCAACCAACCGCCAACGCTCGAATCGGCAGTTGCACCCGTTGTTGACGCTCAAACGTTTGCTCCAGCGTCGGCAGGACCGAAGGCAAGTGCTCGAACACATTATCGCCGCCCTCTTCTGCCGCAGTCGCTCCGAGTGATATGCCTCAAGATCTGCGGTTTCTTGACCGTTGTCATTTGCCGATATCGCATCGATTGCCAGTATCCTGACCGCTTCGAAAATCCCAGGCAGATAAAAACTTTTTTCACCGAGGGCGAGGATTTGGCAAGCTGATACGTCTTATTACATGCAACTGCCATTAAAACGATTCCTTTTTCGACCTGCATCCCAGGTAAGCGCTCAGTCCCTTCTTTGAAAAAGAGGGGATAGGGGGGGGCTAAAATTAATACCCCTTAATTCCCTTTCTTCCGGCTGGACGGGTTTCGTAAACCCGTCCGTAACGTTTTGGCAAAGTAGTCAAATCAGGTTACAAGCCACGACCTGCCAAAGAGTACTCTACCTCCAGCATCCTTGCTGCCGTGACGTGCATCCTCCTTACGCGTTAGGCTCCAGACATATCGAAATGTCGAGCACAAAAAGCGTGCCCGACTTACAGGGCTTATTCAAAGGTAGCGGAAGTGATGGCCGCCGCGCAACATGCCGGCATCACCAAGTTGGCGTTTGTGACGGTGGAACAGTAACGTCTCGGTAAGTCCACCTGGAAGGCTGGCGGAAATGATTCATTGGATGGCGCATCGGCCAGGACACTCGTATGGACCGGCTCCACTGCGCAACGCAATCAATATTGGGCTGCCATGGCAGGCAGCCCATCCTGCACACTTAAAACTCCACCCTGATCGATCCCAAAAACGCGCGCGGCGTGCCGATCGTGCGGGAACTGCATGCGCCGCACAGATAGGCGTCGGAAAAATAGGTTTTGTCGAGCAGATTGTTCACGTTCAATTGTGCGGTGAGTTTCGACGGTCCGGCTTTCCAACTGTAGGCGGCCAGCAAATCGACCGTCGCATAACCGGCGGTTTCGTAGCCGTTGCGCGAGCCGTCGGTGGCGCCGTCGCGCAAATTGATGCCGCCGCCGACTTTCAGGCCGTTCAGGTCGGCGCGCTGAAAATCGTAGGTCGACCACAGGCTGCCGAGGTTTCTCGGCACCGCGTACAGGCGGTTGCCCAGAAGACCGCTGTTGTCCTTGCTGACCCGCGTGTTGAAATTGGCATAAGTCGCGATCAAGTTCCAGCCCGGCAGCACTTCGCCGCGAACCTCGACTTCCGGCCCCCGACTGCGGACTTCCCCGGCGGCGATCGATAAATTGCCGGTCGAATCGGTCGGATCGCGGGTCACGACGTTTTGTTTGGTGATGTCGTAATAAGCCAGGGTGGCGCTGAGTTTCCCGCCGAAAAATTCGAATTTGCTGCCGAGTTCCCACTGCTGCGCGCTTTCCGGCGGCAACGGCTTGCCGCTTCGGGTCCTGGCCCATTGATTCGACCCCCCGAAGTTTTCGACATAGTTGCCGTACAGACTCAGCCAGTCGCGCGCCTGCCAGAGCACGCCGACCCTAGGCGTCACCGCATCGTCGGCGGGTTGTTCGGTTTTCGCCAGATTATCCCACTGCTTGACGTATTGATAGCGCAAACCGCCCATCACATGCAGGCCGTAAGGCAATTTGATCTGATCCTGCGCATACAGGCCGAAGTAATCGGCGCTGTTGTCGCTCGGCGACCAGGCGGTCGTGAAGGGGGTGATCGGCGTCGGATTGTGCACCGGATTGTAAATATCGATCGGCGCCAAACTCGCGACATACGGATGCCCGCTGTGGTCGGTACGGTAATAGTCGCCGCCGACCAGCAGCGTGTGTCTGAAAATGCCGTTATCGAAATGCCCGGTCAAATCCAGCGTGGTGAAATAGGTCGCGTTCCGGCCAGGAATATAATAGAGGCTGCGCGGCAGGGTGTTGCCATGATTTAAAGCGCTGGAAGCAGCGGACGTCCAGCGTTGCTCGGTATCGAGCAAGTCGGCGACGAAGCGCTGCTTGATGGCCCAGTCGTCATTGAACTGGTGCGACCAATTGAAGCCGATCAGTTTTTCTTCAACACCGCTCGGCGTGCGCTCCATCAGGTTGCGCGACCGTGGCATCGGAATGAATTGGCCGTTGATGTAAGGCCAGGCGCCGGTATCGTAATTCAGATTGTCGTGCCGGTATTCCAGCTCCAACGTTGCCTGGGTCCGCGGACCGATGTTCCATGTCAGTACCGGCGCCAGGAACGTCCTTTCGTTATCGACCAGTTCGCGGAACGAGCCGCCGCTTTCAAAGGAACCGTTGAATCGGTACAGCAGGGACTTGTCTTTCATCAAGGGTCCGGTCGCATCCAATGTGGTGCGGTACAGATCGAAAGAGCCGAACTGCTGTTGCAGAGCATAATAGGGCTTCGCCAGCGGCTGCTTGGTGACCACGTTGACCATGCCGCCCGGCTCCATGCGCCCGTACAATATAGACGCCGGGCCCTTGATCACCTCCAGACGCTCCACGTTGGCCATTTGCCGGGTGCCGATCGAGGAAAACTGGCTGTCGATCCTGAAGCCGTTGCGAAAATAGGTGGACGTGCGAAAACCGCGCAGGAAAATATCGTCCGAAAGCCCGCCGGAGCCGGAACTGACCGACGCGCCGGCGACGTTTTTCAACGCCGCGGTCATCTGGATCGTTTGCTGGTCGTCCAATACGGCTTTTGGGACGACCTGGATGTTGACCGGCGTTTCCATCAGCGGCGTGTCGGTTTTGGTTGCCGCGTAAGCTGCCGTCGCCGCGTAGTCCTTGTTGTACGGATCATGGACATCATAGCCTGCATCGGCGTTGACCTGCACCGCCGGTAGGGTAGCCGCGCCGGACTGACCGGCAGGCGCCGACGGCTCGGTTTCCCGCTCCAAAATCACGCTGTCGCTGCCGCCAAGACGATAACTCACGCCGGTACCCGCCAGCAGTTTTTCCAGCGCCTGTCTGGGCGTATAGCGGCCCACGACGCTAGTGCTGCGAACACCTTGGGTCAACGCGGAGGCGAAACCGACTTGCCAGCCGGTGACCGCGATGAAGTCATTGATCGCCCCCGCCAGCGGTTTGGCTCCGATGTTGAAGTCGACAGCTTTCACGCCAAGCGCTGACGGATGGCTTTCAACGCCGCCGGCGTAAAGGGCCTGCGGCGCGATCGCGGCCGGCAAGGTCAAGGCGATCGCGGCAGTCAGTTTGTGCCAGGCGCCGGGTGCGGGCCGCGCGGTGGTGTCGGTATAGGTCATGCTTTCTCCTGTGGGTTGAAAAAGTTTTCAACGCGCGATGGCGGCGCGGATGGAGAAAGAGACGTTTCAACAGGACGATCACATACCTGAGCAGAAGAAATATTTTATATTGCTGGTCGAGCGGCACTGCTATTACCGTGAATGTGTCGTGGGAGTGACGCCTTCGGCGCGACTACCGTAAAAACTACATCTTCAGTACCGTCAAATACGGCGATAAATGCATGACCTGCGCGCCGGTAATGTTGGCAAGGCTCCGGATCACGGCACCGGTATCGCCGAGTTTGTAATTGCCGGTGATGCGGGTCACAGCCAGCTTGCCGCCAGCCAGATAGATGATGCCCGGATGATAGCGGTCGAGTTCGGCGATCACTTCGGCCAGCGGCCGGTCCTGAAAAATCAGCCGCCCTTGCAGCCAGGCGAAAGCGGGGCCGTTATCGGCATCGCTGCGTTTTTCGACGCCGTGCGCGGAAATGGCGGCCTGCTGGTCGGCGGTCAGCCGCAGCGTAGCGCCGGTGCCAGCGGCACAGGCGACGATGCCGCTTTCGACCGCAACGAGCGTATCGCCACCGGCGCGCACCGTGAAGCGGGTGCCGACGACGCGGACCGTCGCAGCCTCCGCGGTAACAATGAACGGCCGCGCACTGTCCGGCTTGACCTCGAAATAAGCCTCGCCATGCAGAATCCGGATGCCGCGTCGTTCGCCGTCGAAGTCGGAGACTAGGGCGGTATCAGTGTTCAGTGTTACCGCTGAGCCATCCGCCAGCATGATGCGGCGCTGCTCGCCAGCCACGGTTACATAATCGGCGCGCCAGCGGTCGAGCAGGCCGCCGGCATGAAGCCCCCATCCCATCGTCAATAACAGACAGGCGGCCGCCGCCCACAGCCGCAGCGGTGTTCGCCGCACCGGCAACGGTATCACCGCATAATGCGCCAACGCGGCATCCAAGGCCGGCGCTTGCCACAACTCGATCACCTGCGCATAGGCTTCGGCATGTTCGGGACAGGCGTCGCGCCAGGCGGCGAAAGCCCTCCGCACCTCCGGCCCGGCCTTGCTGTCCTGCAGGCGCGCGAACCAGGTCAGCGCTTCATCCAGTACGGCGGCTGACTCTGGGGCAGGATCGGGTAGGGAGTTCAAGGTAATCGAAACGAGTCAGGAAAATGGCAAGCCGGGATTTTATCAAGATAAGACGTTTGAAACGAGCCGATGCGCACATGAGCAGACGAACCGAAACGCCGACGCGCGGCATCCGCCCTAGCCCCCTCCGCTTTGCGCCACCAATAGATGTGCCAGCGCCGCGCGCACATTTTTTTCGACCGCGCTGCGCGAAAGACCGAAATGCCTGGCGATGCGTTCGTAAGTCCACTGATGGTATTTGTGCAGCAGCAGAATTTGCCGCCGGCGTTCGCTCAAACCTTCCAGGGCTCGGATCATCAACTGCACCTGCTGTTGATTTTCCAACGTCTGCTCCGGTGTCGGCACGGACGAAGGCAGCCGCTCCCAAATACTGTCAACGCAATCTTCGCCGTCGTCGTCGACGGCCTGCCGATGTTTTTGCTTGCGCAGATGATCGAGCGCCAGATTTCTGCCGACCTGAAACAGGAACGGCCTGGGCGCGGCGATGTCCTGATTTTGCACCGCTTGGGTAAAACGCAGATACGCTTCGTGAGCCAGATCCTCTGCGGTTTCCGGACAGCCAACAATACGGAAAATGACCGCGGTCAGCGATTCGCGGTGATCCAGAAACAATGCGTCGGCGTTCAAGAAATGCTATCCGTGATGTTGGCGAGATATTCCGCCGGCATTCATCAGTTAGGTCCGGCGCGCATTTTGCGTGCAAAATGCGCGCCGCCTACGGGTTTTCCGGTTTCCGCGGGGTCCACCCACCTTGGCGAACAAAATTGTGTCATTTGCCGCAATGGATCTGGGTGATATGACTCAGCCGTTTCGTTTGGCATACTCAATGACTTTTTGCGTCGAGGAGTCGCTGACAAACAAGGTTACGCCTTCTTCGAAGAAGCACGGACGGATAAAAATTTTCCTGAACCGGGTAGGTATTTGCCGCTCTGAAACGTCTTAATAGCGTCAGCAAAACCTAAATGTTGATCCGGTTTTTTACCTACGTTTTAGCAACGAGACCTCATCATGAGACAACCAATCACCGGCGAACCGAAGCGTTCGCTTTCTATTCCAGGGCTCGCCCGCCAAAGGACAAGCGCCTTGGTGGCCCTGGCCTGGGCGTCCTTGTGCCTGTTTGCCGCTCCGACGACCGTGGCGGCTCCTGTTCCCGCGCTCTCGGTGCAGGACATGGAAGCGCCCAGCCCCGTACAGAGCAGCCAGGCGCATCTGTCGGCAGGCAGCGGCGGCAAGTTGATTTTGAGTTGGGTCGAGCCCGGTAAAAAATCAAGAAAAACCCTCAAATTTGCGCTTTACGACGGCAAAGCCTGGACAGCGCCGCGCGACGTCGTCAGCCTGCCCGCCATTTATGATCTGCCGAAAGTGATAGAGCTCGACGACGGCGCATTCGGCGCGGTGTGGGGCACCTTGGCCGAATCCAAAAAGCAGACGAGTAATGAAGTCTATGTCGCGCATTCGGCGGACGGCGGTCTGACCTGGAGCCAACCGGTCAAGGCCAACAGCGACCGCAAGGTAAAAACCGCCCGCTACAATGCGAATATCGCACCGCTGCCCGAAGGCAGGATGGCGGTATTCTGGTCGGATGCACGGCACCGCAAAAAAGACCGGGGCACGCAGTATCTAATGGGCGCGGTGATGGAGACCAAGGGGCAGGTCGAGCACGATTTCGCGGTCGATGACGACATTTGCTCCTGCTGCCAATTGCTGCCGATCCGCTATAAGGATCAGCTTTACGTGACCTACCGCGATCGGCTGCCCGGCGAAGTGCGCGACATTGCAGTGCTGCCCTGGCCCGGCATCCAGATAGCCAAACCGGTACGCGTGCATCCGGATAACTGGGTGCTGGACGGCTGTCCCGGACAAAACGTCGGCGCCGCCGCTTCCGCGAACCGGCTCGGCGTCGCCTGGTTTACCGCGGCGGGCGGCAAAGGCAAGGTGCAGGCGGCCTTTGCTGGCGACCCCGGCAAAAGCTTCAGTGCGCCGATCGATGTCGACCCTAAGCATCAGCCGCAGGGCGAAGTCAAGATGGCGATGATCGATGACGATCATGCGCTGGTGCAGTGGATTCGCACCACGCCCGAGGGTCCCTCGCTGCAAGCCGCGCTGGTATCGGCCTCAGGACAGGTGCTTGCGGAACGCGAACTGAGCAAGCCCAACTGGGAAACGGGCTTCGAATGGCCGAATCTGCCGACCTTGGCAGAGGCCGGCGGCAATGCCTATTTTTCCTGGCTGGACACGCAGGCCAAACGCATTCGGCTGCTTAAAATAGGGCTCTAAGATGACCGTAAAAATGCAATCGTTCGTCTGCATGCTGCTGTTTATTCTCAGCATGATTTTGATTTGTGCAACCGCCAAACCGGCCGCTGCCGGGACATCCTTACGCGCTTTTGAAACCGACAGCCTCGAAAAGATTCAGGTCGCTTATGCCGGCCGGCCTTTCCTGCTGGTCTTGTGGTCGCTCGATTGTCCGCCCTGCCGCAAGGAACTGGATTTGCTCGGCAAGATCAAGAAGCGGCATCCCGATTTACATCTGGTGTTGATTTCCACCGACCCGGCCGAGCTTTCCGGACAAATCTCCTCTGTATTGGTGAAGTATCGCCTCGCCATCACCGACGCCTGGGTGTTTTCGCAGACCAGCGCGGAACGCCTGCGTTATATGATCGATCCGGCTTGGTACGGCGAAATGCCACGCAGTTACTTCTATGACCCACAGCACAACCGGGTCGGCGTCAGCGGCGCATTGAATGCGCAACAAATCGAAACCTGGCTGACGTCATTCAGAATCGCGCCGCCTCGAAAAACCGGCGGCTAAGGAATGGGTTTAAAATAATTGCCCTATCATAGGCCTATCAAACTTTAAAAACCTGGCAGGTCTATGTCGTCTGAACCGAACCCCCGGCTAAACCCGTTCGTATCGTTTTATCAAAGTAGCAAGGACATCTAGGGCCGGTGTTGCAAACCCCGATCTGTCAAGCCGCCAAGGTCTAACGATTACGTAGACAGCAGTTGGGATTACCAACACTAGGCATTTCATGCCCATGAAATCACCTCTAATAGGCGAAAAGCATTACTGCTCAATTCGATCTTGTCGGTCAGCACATAGCTGCCGGCTAATTCGGAGAAAAACATCCGGGTGATGGTCTGGTCGGGATGGGTAAACACCGCCTCCCGATTTTGCTGCTGCAACTGAATCGGTATCGCGCCGTTGCCGCGCATGTCGTTGTCGTTCGCACCCAGAGTCAGATCGATCGTACCCTTGTCGCCCCGCCAGCTCAGCGTGCTGAAAACTTGATTCGCCTCGGCCGGCGAAAAGTTGCGCCAGTAAGGTAGCCTCGATGAAGCGTCAGCGGAATCGAGGTTATCGAAACCGGCAAGTTACAATTGTCCAACGGAAGCCATCGAAGTCTCAACCAGAAACGACAGGGAGATTTTTTAAGGCATGCGGCTTCGTTTATCCTCGATTCCGCAAGCTCCATCGAGGCTACTTGCTGAAAACTTGATTCGCCTCGGCCGGCGAAAAGTTGCGCCAGCCTTGCTCGGCGAAGTGATGCAGGTCGATGAAACAGCCGAAGGTGGCGTTATTCCAGCCGCTGGTCAATTCCTCCGAATGCCAGTCCCAGGAACCGCCGTACGCCTCGAACTGATGCTTCGGCGCCGAGAAACCGGTCTTGGTCTTCATGGAAATGGCCCCACCCAGGCTATTCAAGCCGTACAACGGATTGGAGCCCGGATACAGTTCCATCGTATCGATTGCGCCGCGCGGAATCAGATCCCAGTTGACCGAATCCCCGAACGGCTCGTTGACGCGGACGCCGTTCACGTAGGTCGAAAAGACCTTGCGGCAAGCCGAGCAAAGGGGAAGCGACGAAGCCGCAGTAATAAATATCCGGCTGCAGCGGATTATTTTGCGCTTCATTGACATGAGCTAGGTCGTCAGTAGCGGACGCCATCGATACAGCTTTCACAATTCAAGCTTGTGTCCGTTGGGCAAAGGCGGCCGGCAAGAGGCAACCAATTTTCGAATGCCGCCTTTGGCGATTGTAAAAGATTTCTATGTACTCGATCTTAATGTGTGGGCAGCCGCGGTCATATTGGCTAATGACGGTTTAACATCTTGCCACTGACGTGTTTTCAAACCGCAATCCGGATTAACCCATAACTTGTCGGGTTCAATTCTTTCTCCAGCTATTTTCAGCAAAGCAATCATGTCTTGGGTTGTCGGCACATTTGGGCTGTGTATGTCGTAGACGCCAGGCCCTATTTCGTTCGGGTAATTAAAATCGATGAAAGCATCCAATAGTTCCATGTTGGAACGGGAGGTTTCGATGGTAATCACGTCGGCATCCAACTCGGCGATGGCGGTAATGATGTCGTTGAACTCGGAATAGCACATATGGGTGTGGATTTGCGTGCTGTCCTTCACCCCGCTGGAACAAATGCGGAAAGCGCGTACCGCCCAATCCAGGTAATCGTGCCATCGCGATTGCCGTGGCGGTAAGCCTTCTCTGAACGCCGCCTCATCGATTTGAATGACCGGGATGCCGGCATGTTCCAAATCGGTCACTTCGTCACGCAATGCCAATGCCAATTGATACGCCGTAGTTGCGCGCGGCTGATCGTCACGCACAAACGACCAGTTCAGCAGGGTTACCGGCCCGGTCAGCATGCCTTTCATCGGTTTGGCCGTCAGCGATTGGGCATACCGGCTCCAGCGGATCGTCATCGGTGTCGGCCGGCTCACGTCGCCATAGATGATCGGTGGTTTGACGCAACGGGAGCCGTAGGATTGCACCCAGCCGTTGGCGGTGAATAAAAAACCGTCCAGTTGTTCGCCGAAATATTCAACCATGTCGTTGCGTTCCGCTTCGCCATGTACCAGCACATCGAGCCCCAGATCTTCCTGTTCCCTGACGCAGAATTCAATCGTTTGTTCCATTTGCCTGATATAGTCGGCCTCGCTAATCAATCCACGTTTGAAGTCAGCACGGGCTTTGCGGATTTCAGGCGTTTGCGGAAAAGATCCGATGGTCGTGGTCGGATAAGCGGGCAGATTGAGTTTGGCCCGCTGCTGCTCCTGGCGCACAGGAAAGGGATTTTGGCGTTGCGTCAGCGAGTCGTTAATCGTCGAGAGCCTTGTTTGCACTGCCGGATTATGAGTCAAACCGGACTCCCGGCGTGCACGGATTGCCGCCGCTGAAGCGGCCAACTCCGGTTCGGCTGCTTCCGGTTCTTCTATAGCCAGGCGTAAAACTTCCAACTCGGTGAGTTTTTGCCGCGCGAACGCCAGCCAGGACTTGATGGTCGGTTCTAAATCTTTTTCGAGTTCCAGATCAATGGGCACATGCAGCAAGGAACAGGACGGTGCCAGCCAAAGCTCGCCTTTAAAGCGTTCCCGTACCACGCTGACGGTTGCCAGTGCGGCGTTTAAATCGGTGCGCCAGATATTGCGGCCATCGATGAGGCCTAATGACAATATTTTATGATTAGGGAAGTTGTCTAAAACGGCCGTCAATTGTTCCGGCGCTCTGACCAAGTCGACATGCAGTCCGGCAACCGGCAGCTTGCAAGTCAATGAGGCATGTTCGCCCAGTTCGCCGAAATAAGTGGCAAGCAGGATTTTAACCGGGCAACTTTGCAGCCGATTGTAGACGAGCTCAAATGCGTTTCGCCAGGCATTAGGCAAATCCAATACCAGAATCGGTTCATCGATTTGCACCCATTCCACGTCCTGGTAGGCCAAGCGCTGAAGAATGTTGCTATAAGCCGGCAGCAAGCGCTCCAATAAATCGAGCTTATTGAAGTCGCCGGTCGTTTTCGCCAGCCATAACCAAGTTAACGGTCCCAGTAAAACCGGTTTCGGCTGATAGCCTAGCACTTGCAGTTCGCGCGTTTCATCGAATAATTTTGTGCTGGACAGTTCAAATTGCTGATCCGCTGCCACCTCAGGCACCAGATAATGATAATTGGTGTCGAACCATTTGGTCATTTCGCAAGCTCGAAAGGGAACGCCATCGTTGGCACGGCCGCGCGCCATTCTGAAATAGGTATCCAGGTTGATGGATGATCCGAATCGTTCCGGAATAACGCCGAGCATAATACTGGTATCCAGAACCTGATCGTAGTAAGAAAAATCCCCGACCGGAATCAGATCCAGTCCGCTGTTGGCTTGCAGTTTCCAGTGACGTTGGCGAAGTTCGGCCGCCGTCGCGTGTAAAATGCTGTGATCGATTTCGCCGCGCCAATAGCGTTCCAGAGCAAATTTGAGTTCGCGATTTTCGCCCAGACGCGGAAATCCCAGGTTATGCGTTTTAGTCATCAATACGGCTCCACAATGTGATTATTAACAAAAACGACATTGTAGCGCTTGTGTAATATGTTAAATATTGATAGTTTCTCACGCTTTTATGAGGAAATTTCATCAATATGGAGCTGATCCATTTTCGTATTCTGTTAGCACTTAAACGATGCGGCACCTTGAGTGCGGCTGCCGAGTCGCTGCATTTAACGCAATCGGCCTTATCGCACCAGATGAAAAACCTGGAGCAGCGTTTAGGCATCGTTCTTTGGCGCAAACAAGGACGCACCTTGGTGCTGACCCAGGCGGGGCATTATCTTTCCGAGGTCGCCGAATCGGTCATTGCGACCGTGGCTTCCGCCGAACAGCACCTGACTCTGCTGGCCGCAGGAAAGACCGGAAAATTGATTATCGGCATCGACTGCCACGCCTGCTACGAATGGTTTCGCACCATTCTCCAGCCTTATCTGCAAGCCTGGCCGGATTTGGCTGTCGAAGTTACCTCTCGCTACCGGTTTAATTCGTTCGAGGCTATCCAGCAATACAAGCTGGACGCGGTGTTGACGTCCGACCCGGTGTTTAACGGTGTGCTGCATTACCAGTCGTTATTTGATTTTGAGTTGGTGTTGATTGTTTCCAGGCAACACCGGTTGGCCGGTCGTCAATTCATCGAGCCGTCCGAGTTACAGCAAGAGACCATTCTGACTTACCCCGTCGAACGCGAGCGTCTGGATATGTTCAGGAAAGTCCTGCAACCCGCCGGCATTGAACCGCTTGCGCATGTCACCGTGGAAGAAACCGATATTATGTTGCAACTGGCAGCCAGCCAGCGCGGCGTTTGCCTGCTGCCGGAATGGCTGCTGGCCGATAAACTTAAAAATCCGGATGTGGTCAGCCTAAGGTTTAACAACTTGCCGCTCACTAAAACCATGTATCTGGCAACCCGTCACGAAGACGTGCAATTGGAATATATTCAGTGGTTGATTGCGCATGCGCAGTCGAAGGGGTGATTGCGCTTTAACTTCACCCCAGGCCGCATCCTTGCGGCCTGGGGTGAACGGGCTTAATCCCAGCTGAGTGCGCCCCCCGTTTGATACTCTGTTACCCGCGATTCAAAAAAGTTTTTCTCTTTCTTGAGATCGATCATTTCGCTCATCCACGGAAACGGGTTGGCCGCGCCCGGATACAGCGCGTCCAAGCCTATTTGTTGACAGCGGCGGTTGGCGATAAAACGCAGGTATTCCTTGAACATGCCGGCATTCAGGCCGAGTACGCCGCGCGGCATGGTGTCTTCGGCATAACGGTATTCGAGTTCCACGGCCTGTCGTATCAGCGCCTTGATTTCATCGCGAAATTCGCCGGTCCACAGCGGCGGATTTTCGAGTTTGATGGTATTGATCAGATCGACGCCGAAATTGCAGTGTAGAGATTCGTCGCGCAGGATATATTGATACTGTTCCGCCGCCCCTTGCATCTTGTTCTGCCGCCCTAGCGCCAGAATCTGCACGAAACCCACGTAGAAAAACAAGCCTTCCATGATGCAAGCAAACACGATCAGCGAGCGCAATAATTGCTGATCCGAGGCTAAGGTGCCGGTTTTGAAGGCGGGATCGGTCAAGGTATTGATGAACGGAATCAGAAAATTATCCTTATCGCGGATGCTGGGAATTTCCCGATAGGCATTGAATATTTCGCTCTCATCCAGGCCCAGGCTCTCGACGACATATTGGTAGGCATGGGTATGGATGGCTTCTTCAAAGGCTTGCCGTAGCAGGTATTGACGGCATTCCGGGGCGGTGATGTGGCGATAAGTCCCCAGCACAATGTTGTTGGCCGCCAATGAATCCGCGGTGGTAAAAAAACCGAGGTTGCGCTTGACGATCAGGCGCTCGTCTTCGGTCAACGCCGTGCAGTCTTTCCATTGAGCAATATCGCGGCTCATCGGGACTTCCTGAGGCATCCAGTGATTGGCGCAGCCCGCCAGGTATTTATCCCAAGCCCAATGGTATTTGAACGGCACCAGTTGATTCACGTCGGTTTGGCCGTTGATCACGCGCTTGTCGTGGGCATTGATGCGGCCGGATGCAGACGGCGGGTTGGCCGAAGGCCGTTCCAAAACCGGCGTTGAGACGGGTTTGAGCGTGTCCGGCATTTCTTCGGTAACAATATCTTCTTCGAATAATAACATGGTATTTCCTTGTAAACTTTAAATGGCGTGTACGCAAAGGTTATTGGCAGGCTTCGCAGGTCGTATCTTCAATCGAACATTGCTTGGGTGCAGGGATGACGGATGCAACCGCATTGAGCCCACCGCCGGCCCCGGTTGATTTCTCGGCCGAGGTCGCTCCAAGCGAGCGCAGGTAATAGGTGGTTTTCAGACCGCATCGCCATGCCAGCAGGTAGGTGTCGTGCAGCTTTTTGCCGGAAGGAATGGCGAAGTAGAGATTCAACGATTGCGCCTGGTCTATCCATTTTTGCCGCCGCGCTGCCGCCTCCACCAGCCAGGCCGGATCGATCTCGAAAGCCGTGGCAAAGAGCGCTTTGAGTTCGGCAGGGATTCGGTCTATTTTGGCTAGCGAGCCGTCGTAATATTTGAGGTCGGCGACCATCACCTCATCCCATAAATCCAGCGCCTTGAGCGCATTGACCAATGCCTCGCTGACGACGGTGAATTCACCGGATAAATTGGATTTCACATACAGGTTTTGATAGTCCGGTTCGATGCTCGCGGAAACGCCGACAATATTGGCAATCGTGGCCGTCGGCGCAATCGCTACGCAATTCGAGTTGCGCATTCCGTGTTGCTGAATGCGGGCTCTTAAGGATTCCCAATCTAAGGTGCTGCTGCGATCGACCTCCACCTGGCCGCCACGCGCTTCACTCAACAGGTTCAGCGTATCCAGCGGCAAAATACCCTGATCCCACAAACTGCCCTTAAAGCTGGAATACGGACCGCGCTCCTCCGCCAACCGGCTCGATGCCGAGTACGCGTGGTAACACACCGCTTCCATCGAGTGATCGGCGAATTCGACCGCATCCATTGAGGCGTAAGGGATGGCCAGTGCATGCAGGCAATCCTGAAAGCCCATGATGCCCAAACCCACCGGCCGGTGGCGGAGATTCGAATTTCTGGCACTCCCTACCGCGTAGAAATTGATGTCGATCACATTGTCCAGCATGCGCATCGCGGTAGTAATGGTGGCTTTTAGCTTGGCTTGATCCAGCGCCAATGTTCCGTTTTCTTCTTTTAGATGCGCGAGCAAATTCACCGAACCCAAATTGCACACCGCGATTTCAGTCGCGGAGGTATTCAGCGTAATTTCGGTGCACAAGTTGGAGCTGTGCACGACGCCGACATGCTGTTGCGTCGAGCGCAGATTGCAGGCGTCCTTGAAGGTAATCCAGGGATGGCCAGTTTCAAACAGCATCGACAGCATTTTGCGCCACAGTTGCAGGGCCGGGACGCGCTTGAATAATTTGATTTCGCCGAGATCCGCGCGGCGCTCGTATTCGTGGTAAGCCGCGGCAAAGGCATGCCCGTACTTGTCGTGTAAATCCGGCACATCCGAGGGCGAGAACAAGGTCCACTCGGCGTTGTCGCTGATCCGCTGGATGAACAGATCGGGAATCCAGTGCGCGGTGTTCATGTCGTGCGTGCGGCGGCGGTCGTCGCCGGTGTTTTTGCGTAAATCCAGAAATTCTTCGATATCCAGATGCCAGGTTTCCAGGTAGCCGCAGACCGCGCCCTTGCGCTTGCCGCCCTGATTGACCGCCACGGCGGTATCGTTGGCGACTTTCAGGAAGGGAATCACGCCCTGGCTCTTGCCGTTGGTGCCTTTGATGCGCGAGCCCAAGGCGCGCACCGGCGTCCAGTCGTTGCCTATGCCGCCGGCATATTTCTGCAACAACGCATTTTCTTTGATCGCCTGATAGATACCGTCGAGGTCATCATCGACGGTACTGAGATAGCAGGATGAAAGCTGCGCATGCACCGTGCCGCTATTGAACAACGTCGGCGTGGAACTCATGAAATCGAAGCCTGACAACACCTGATAAAACTCGATGGCACGGGCTTCGCGCTCGATCTCGTTAATCGCCAGCCCCATCGCCACGCGCATGAAGAAGATTTGCGGCAGCTCGATACGCCGCTCCTCGATATGTAAAAAATAGCGGTCATAGAGGGTTTGCAGGCCGAGATAGCCGAATTTGAAATCGCGGTCCGCCACCAATGCTTGACCCAATCGGGTCAAGTCGAACTGCGCCAAACGCTTATCCAGCAAGCCGGTTTCGACACCCAACTTGATGTAGCGTGGAAAATACTCGGCATAACCGGATTGCATCGCGCCATGATCGACGCTTTCGCCCAACACTTCGGATCGAATCAGATCCAACAGCAAACGCGCGGTGACATAGTTGTATGCCGGTTCACGCTCAATCAGGCTGCGGGCGGAAAGGATCAAGGCGCGGCGCACTTCGTTAAACGAAATGCCGTCATAACAATCACGCACGGCTTGCTCGACCACGAGCTTCGGACTGACGTCTGCGCCTAAATCCCGGCAAGCTTCCATCACCATTTCGGTCAGTTTGACGACATCTAATGGCTGCCTGTTGCCATTAACCGTGATATGCAATGGTGCTGCGTCGTGTGTCCGGCTGGCCCGCTCGGCGGCATGTTTTTCCCGGTATAGGACATAGGCTTTTGCGACGTCGTGCTCCCCTGAGCGCATTAAAGCCAATTCGACCTGGTCCTGAATGTCCTCAATATGCACCGAGCCGCCGGAAGGCAAGCGGCGCATCAGTGCGGTTATAACCGTCTGGGTCAGCACAGTGACTTGTTCGCGCATTCGGCTGGATAGCGTGGTATGGCCATGCTCGACCGCCAAAAATGCCTTGCTGATGGCAATGGAGATTTTTCCCGGGTTAAACGGGACGGCCTCGCCATTGCGTCGAATCACTTGTAATACGGGTAAATTCGATGAAGGCTGTTTCGCATTTGAAAATACACCCGATGGTGTAGGGATTACGGTATCGTACATGGATAGCTCCTTAAGAGTAGGAGCGGGAATGACTGGAAAGACGCGACAGTCCGGCAACCCTTTGCATCCCGACAAGTTTGGAAACTTATCGATAAAGCGGTACTGAACCGTGCGCCAGTCTTAGAGACCAGCATGGCGGCGAGGAAGAGCTTACGAGGAAATACGCAAACTGAACCTGACCATCTGCCGAGGACACCCCGCCTCAAACGTGTTGACAAAAATGTACGGCAGGTCTCCTGGCTCTCGGGTCATCGCATGAGTTCGGCCTTCCCAAGCCGGAATGGTATCCGACTCAGTGGCGCATGATTGACTTCACACTCTTCGATTACAGTTGCGGGGGCAGCTCCGGTTTTAAGATGAACGTGTCGATTTATCTGTCACCGGATTCCCTTTTAATTCACTTTCAAATTGATCGTGAGAACCGTACGCCTTTTAAGTTAACATTGGCGAATTATCTATGTCAACAAAAAACACTATACATGGATGAAAATATAAAAATTACAACTATATATAGTTTTCATTGGGCAAGGCCACACTTAATATGAAAGATTGAGCTGCATTCAGTCTGGCCGGCGCGGCCTTGAACTTGGCGACCGAGAAACAGGTGAAGTTCAGTGACGAGGCAGAAAAGCGGATTTTGCAGCAGGATGTCGTTGCTGCGTAGCAAATTTAGCCGCTACGACCGTTCAGAAATTCTTAGCGTACTATTTTTCCAAATTCTGTGTTTCCCCTCAAAGACGATGTCAGCAAGGAGTCGAGAATAGGGCTTGCCGAATCCATGCTGTATTCATGGCAATCACAGACTCACGGCTCATGTCTTGCCACTCATCGTTAATTGTTTAATAATAGAAAACAGACTATCAACAAATAGAAATCAAATATAAACAGAATTTTTACCTAGGAACTTCTAATATTCCCCACCGTTAAAACCGTATTTATCAGCTAAATCTACAGGTAGGCTAATAAACCTGTATTTTTTAGCTTTGGCAACGGCTGTGAATCTATGAATATCCAGTGTGCCCAGAAGATTTCATCGTCTTGCTGCCCTTGTCCGGTTGCCTAATATTTAAGATCAAAAGCAAGTTCAAATGAAAAAATTCAACACCCTTATCCATGTTCGCCATTTGGTAGTTCTGATTTTGGTCTTTCTCGTGCCCTCGTTGAGTTATGCGGAAGAGACTACTGCTGCCAACTCGACCGCAGCATTAAACCTAACCCGCCACGTCATAGGTTACCTTTCTCTGTTTGTTACCGTTTGTGCTTATGTGGCCGCCATGTCGGAAGATGTGATCGAGTTGCGCAAGTCCAAGCCCATGGTCCTGGGATCGGCTGTTATCTGGTTTGCGATTTGCATTTATTATGCGCTGCATGGAGAAGCCAAGACGGCGGCATTGGCGTTTGAAAGCAATCTACTCGCCTATATCGAGCTGCTGCTGTTTATCCTGGTGTCGATGACCTACCTGAATGCCATGGAAGAGCGCGGTATTTTTGACGGACTTCGGATTTGGCTGTTAAGCCGCCAATACAGTTACCGGCAACTGTTCTGGATTACCGGTGTTCTAGCTTTTGTTCTATCCACCGTGATCAGCGGTCTGGCGGTGGCTTTAATCATGGGCGCAGTAGCGGCGGCAGTAGGTAAAGATAAACCGGGATTCGTGGGTTTGGCCTGCGTGAATGTTGTTGTGGCGACCAATGCCGGAGGGTCGTTCTGCCCTCTGGGCGGCATTTCCACCCTGTTTGTTTGGCAAAAGCATATCCTGCATTTCACCGAGTTTTTTTCGATAGCGGTTCCTTGCCTGGTTAACTTTCTTATACCCGCCGTTGTCATGCATTTTTTCATCCCCAAAGAAACCCCGGAAGCTTCCGCCAGCTGCATTTGGCTTCGCCGTGGAAGCAAACGCGTTATTTTTCTTTTTATCGTAACGCTGATTATCACCGTGTGGTCCAATGTCGCCCTGGAGTTGCCCCCTGCCGCCGGCATGATGGCTGGCCTCGGTTTATTGCAGTTTTTCAGCTTTTATCTGACCAAGACGGCACAAAATTACAAAGGCGATTATGACCATGTCTACAGGTTTTTCCACCTTGACGGCCCGACGAATAATAGAAAAGAAGATTTTGACGTGTTCAAGAATGTAGCTAATGTCGAATGGGATACGCTACTGTTTTTTTATGGGGCGATGATGATTATCGGCGCGTTGGGTTTCATCGGCTACCTCGACGCGATTGCACATTTCCTGTTTGGGCAGATCAGCCCGACGATGGCTAACATCATGATCGGCCTTTCCTCGGCGTTCATCGATAACGGCACCTTGATGTTTGCCGTGTTGAGCATGCATCCCGATCTTCCACCCGGGCAATGGTTATTGCTGACCTTGACGTTGGGCGTGGGCGGCAGTCTGCTCGCGATCGGATCGGCCCCCGGAGTGGGTTTGCTCGGCCAGATTAAAGACTACACCTTCGGACTGCACCTCCGCTGGATGCCGATGATTTTGCTAGGCTATTTCGCCAGTATTGCTGTCCATTTTTGGATCAATGCCGCTTATTTTTGATTCTGTTTTGCACAGTGATTGGGAGAACTCTCCTCATATCATCCAAGTTGTAAGCAATCAGAGGATGTAAAAGAGAAGTTAAAGGCTCTCGGACTTATCGATACTATAGCGAACTTTGTAGATGAATCGAATTGACCGCTGTTCATGTCCGAAATGCGGTAAAACCCATTTCGGCACTGGACGGCTAGGAACATCGCAACAATGCAGTTGCGGAACATGGCTAACTCGGTCTGCCCTGGATAGGATCAGGCATTATTGGATATTCCAGATCGCCATTTGTTTTGGAATTGCGACATTTTTCTTGGCCTTGGCGCTATTTTCTCGAGATTTACCGCACGATCCCTGGCACCGCTTTTTCAGTCCAATGTTGCAGGTGCCAGCCCTTGCCTCCTTCGTTGTCAGTTATCGGATACTGGTTCGGCATAAACGGACGTACGACGGCGATGATTTGATGTTCAAGTATTATCTCTGGGGCGTTGGTCTCATGTCCGTCGGTATTGTCGCCGCATTGCTGGTCGCAATATCAGACTCAGGGGAATGACTGATCCGTTGAAAAATGCGCTGATGAGACGCAGCCTTTAGCCTTTTCGATTCACTAAAGCGTTAAGCCCTGTTGCTTACCCTTAGCTAAAAGACAGTCATTTACTCCCAAATAACATGCAGTCCCCAAACTCCAATTAACAGCCCTCTGTAACAACATGATGTTTTTGCGCCGCCTTAATGTCCAATCTCTGCTTGGTGCCTGCGGGTTCATGGCTGTCACTCTTGTGGCTAGCGCCGATGAGGCGACTCCAATTGGCATGAGTCAAGCGCTAACAGGGAGGGATGCTTCCAGTTGGACCGGTTTGCAAAAATATGGGGTGAATATCGGCGGTTGGGCGGCTGGCGGCATCAATTACAACATTAATAACCCCAGTGATCGCAGTAACGGCCCGGTATCAATGACTGACCGGAACGAAGAGTTTCATTTGTATCAGTTGAATCTGTTTATCGAAAAAGCCGTCACCAAGGCTTCCACCTGGGATGTGGGAGGACGCTTCGACTTCATGTTCGGCACCGATACCCGCTATACCCAAGCGACCGGGCATTGGGATATGGGGCTGATCAGCCAACGCGACCTGCGCTTTTATGACATCGCCCTGCCGCAGGCTTACGTGGAAGTGTTTGCGCCCATCGGTAACGGCCTGAGCGGAAAGTTTGGGCACTTTTATACCATCATCGGCTACGAGTCGGTACCGTCGCCGCCGAATTTCTTTTCCTCTCACACCTACAGCTTCAAGTCCTCACCGTTTACCACGACCGGCGCGCTGTTTAGCTATGCGCTCAACGAGCAATGGAGCGTAAACCTCGGTGCGGTGACCGGCGCGGACAATTTCGATAGGGATTTAGGTGCCTGGAGCCACATGAGCGGACTGACCTGGACGAATGCCGACACCGGCACCACGGTTTCTTTTTCGATAATGCAGGGCGATGTCTACAAAAACCAGAGTTCTGAACTGGTGTATTATTCGGCGATTCTCCAGCAAAATCTCGGAAAATGGCACTACGTGCTGCAGCATGACCGGGGAGCCCAACAGAATGCCATCGCTCAGGGACAGAATGCCGATTGGTATTCCATCGTCCAATACCTCACCTATGACATTGACGATCAATTGGGCGTCGGTTTACGCGGGGAGTGGTTCCGCGATCAAAACGGATTTCGCTATTCGGCGGGCGAGGCGGGCTATTACGCGATGACGGTGGGGTTAAATTGGAAACCTAAGGGCTGGTTGATGATCCGGCCTGAAGTGCGTTACGACTGGAGCGAGGCACAACTCGCTCCTTTCGATGCTGGGCATCAGATCGACCAGGTTCTGTTGGGTATTGATGCGGTCGTCCAGTTTTGACGAATTCCTGTAATGGGATCGCTGTAATTCAGATATGAGAGGACTTGCTGTAAATGAAGAAGGGTTTTGCCGTATTGCTGATGACCTTTGCCCTGCCGGGATGCCAGCAGTCGTCTAATGATGCCGCAATATCAGGAGAGGCGCAGGGGACGACTTACCACATCAAGATTGTTCTGGACGGTACCTCAACATCTTTGGAGGACGTTCGGCAAGAAGTTTCCGCGACGCTGGCCGAAATCGATGCTCAAATGTCCAACTACCGCGAAGATTCCGAGATTTCACGTCTTAACCGGCAGGAAAACACCGAGTGGCAGCCGGTGCCGCAACAGATCGCGGGGCTGTTGGTCATCGCCCAGACGGTTTATGAACGCTCGGGTGGTTGCTATGATCTGACCGTGAAGCCGTTGTTTGATCTGTGGGGCTTTTCCCGCCACCAAAATCGGGTTCCTACTGAGAACGAAATTGACACGCTTCTGCCGCATGTGGGCATGCAACTTCTGGAGGTGGACGCGACCAATCAGCGCATTAGGAAGAAAGATGCCAAGCTCAAGATCGATTTGTCTTCCATTGCTCAAGGATACAGTGTGGGCTTAGTCGCTCGCCGCCTGGAAGCTTTAGGTATAAAAAGTTACCTGGTGGAAATTGGCGGGGAAATGCTGGTTAAGGGCCGCAAGGCCAATGGCGATGACTGGCGGGTTGCCATCCAAAAACCCACGCCATTAACACGAGAGATACAAAAGATCATTGACGTCAGGGAGCAACAGGGTATCGCCATCATGACGGCAGGAACCTACCAGCATTTCTTCGAGGAGAACGGGCAAACTTATTCTCATATCCTGAACCCCAAGACCGGTCGGCCGGTGACTCACCACCTGCGCTCGGTTACCGTGATGCACGACGATCCGGCTTGGGCAGACGCTTGGGATACCGCCCTGCTGTGCATGGGCGAGGAGGAAGCGTCTCGAATCGCGGAAGCGGAGAAGCTCAAAGTGCTGCTCATCTACGACAATGACAATCAATTAAAGGAACACATGAGTAAAGCCTTTGCGGCTTCGCAGTAATATTTCGTATAACCGAGAAGTCTTATGGAAATTATCCGCTATGTGTTGAGGGACGTTTGCTTGGCTTTTTTAGGGCTGGTTTTCAGGAAGAATCCCGGTTTTCCGAAAAGACACTGGACATCGTAACGCCCTTCTTTTTGCCGGTGTGCCATGTCTGGTCCAGACCCTGATTTTTATCTTCCTGAAGCTGAAGGTCCACTTGTCTTGAAAACCAAGGCCAGATCGGTGAATAACTCGTTAAACCCTATGAGAGCCGAACACAACTATAAGCATTGGTTCTGGGGCATCGCCATTCCTTTGGTCCTGACCTTAATCGACTGGCCTTTCCGCGACATCCTCACCGCCAGCAACATCCTGATGTTCTATCTGCTGGGGGTGTTTTTTGTCGCCATCCGCTTCGGGTTTTGGCCGTCCATTCTGGCATCGTTGACCAATGCCGCCGCCTTCGCGTATTTTTTCGCCCCCCCGATTTTTTCATTGGCCATTGCCGAACCGGAAAATCTTGCCGGGCTCGCGGTCACGATGTTGGTCGGTGCGGTGACCAGCAAGCTGGCGGAAAATGTCCGCCACCAAGCCCGTGTGGCCGAGCAAGGGGAACGGCGGGCATCTGTCCTTTATCGATTAGGCAAAGAGTTGGCCGAGGCCCGCTTGGAAACAGAAATTATCGAAATCGGTGTACGTCATCTCCATGCCGAATTTGGCGGGCGAAATACGTTTTTGTTCCCTGATCACAATGGCCAAGTGGATTATCCAGACGAACCACCCTTGGACATTTCTTTGCAAGGCGCCGATTTGGAGGTGGCTCGCTGGGTATTTCAGCACGGACAGATGGCCGGTAACGGCACGGAGATCTTTTCAGATGAGGCCGCGGTATACATGCCCCTCAACGGCTCAACGGGAACTATCGGCGTGTTGGTGCTCGAAGCGGTCAACTTGCGGCAACTCTTTTCGCCCGAGCAACGGCAGTTGCTGGATACCTTCGTGAATCAAACCATCCATACATTGGAAAGGGCAAGCCTCGCTGAACAGGCCAAGGAAGCCACCTTGAAAATGCAGGCGGAGACGCTGCGCAACTCATTGCTGAGCAGTATTTCCCATGACCTCAGGACTCCACTCGCCACTATCATTGGTGCCGCTAGCACACTGGAAACGGACGATCATCTGAACGAGGACACCAAAAGAAAATTGGCGGGCGCAATTAATGAGGAAGCTCAGCGCATGTCGGAGCTGACCACCAAAATTCTGGAAATGGCACGGCTAGAAGCGGGCGAAGTGGTGCTTAACCGGCAGTGGTATTCGCCCGAGGAAATTGTCGGCAGCGCCTTGCGCCGACTCGACAAAAAGCTTAAAACGAGGCAGCTCAATGTCAATATGGCGGATGGCTTGTCGTTGATCCAGGTCGATGCGGTATTGCTGCAACAGGTCTTGGTGAACCTGTTGGACAATGCTGCCAAATACTCCCCCGGAGGGCGTCCCATCGATATTGCTGTCGAAACCACACCCTTTGGCCTGTCGATTACCGTGGCGGATAACGGGCCGGGCGTCCCCGAGGCGTTACAGCAAAAGATTTTCGACAAATTTTTCCGCATCCATCCGGAAAGCGCGCAAAGCGGTGTGGGTTTGGGCTTGTCCATTTGCCGTGCCATTGTGGAAGCGCATGGCGGCGATATCCAGGTAACCAATCGCAGGGGAGGCGGGGCGGTGTTTCAGTTGCATCTACCGTTTCTGGAATGCCCTCCGACGATAGCCCCGGAAGAAAACGAACAGATGCCATGAAAGCGTTAAGCCCATTACTCTTACTCATTGAAGATGATCCACAGTTTCGGCTGTTGTTGGCCACTACGCTGGAAAACCAGGATTATCGGGTGCTTGCCCTCGAAACGGGAAAAGAGGGATTGATTGCGGCCCGCAGCCAACAACCCGACTTGCTACTTCTTGACCTGGGATTGCCGGATATTGACGGACAAGAAATTATCCGTCGCCTGCGCAAGTGGTCCGAGTTGCCTATCATCGTAGTTTCGGCCCGTAATCGGGAAACTGATATTACCCAGGCGTTGGATAATGGCGCCGACGATTATCTGACGAAACCCTTCAGCAATGCCGAACTGATGTCCCGCATAAAAGCTCTGCTCAGGCGTGTTGTCAAGCATCCCGGTGGCGTTCAGGAAGTTTTTCAGGCCGGTGAATTGAAAATAGAACTGACCAAACGCCGGGTTTTTGTGTCTGATCAGGAAGTCCATCTGACACCGATCGAGTTCCGGTTGCTCTCCGAACTGGTTCGTAACGCCGGCTTCGTGGTCACGCACAGGCAATTGCTCGAAAAAGTCTGGGGAGCTTCCTATGTCGAACATAGCCACTACTTGCGAATTTACATGGGGCAATTACGCCACAAGATTGAATCCGATCCGGCACGTCCTCGATATTTGCTGACCGAAGCGGGTATAGGCTACCGTCTGTACGAAGAGGAAAATGTATGATTCGATCAAGACGCTGTTTTTGTCTGAAGTGCGGAAAGGAGAATTTCGGTACAGGACGGTTCGGAACACCCCTTCAATGCAGTTGCAGATTCAAGAAATGGTGCAGACGCGTACCGAAGGCCGGCAGCGGAGTTTTCTCCGAGAGCCTCGGGGCAGCGTATTGACATTGAATCTGGTTTTAGATGCTATTCAGTAGAGGGGAGTTTCAGCGATGAAAATTTGTCCCTACTTGCTGGTTCTGGGCGTCTTTTTGGGAACCACCGGCACCGGCGCGGATGCTTTCGATAGCGGACGCTACGCGTTGCCACCCAGTAAAATTTACCTCGAATCATGCAATCGAGATGTGCAGATTTTGCATGCAGGCTTTGTTGAGGTGCAACGCGAACTGCATTCTGGTGAAAATTTTTGGATGATCTTTGAAATATCTACGCATGATGGCTCGAAGTGGGGTGTGCTATGCGATTTGGCTAGCGGAAAAATCATCCGAGATGAGCTGGAGTTCAGCGATGGCTTCCAGCGCGAAACAGATCCCGTTCAGCAGCATGAATAAACGACAGGATATTTTTTGAAAATAGATCGGTTTTGAGAGATAGTTATGAAATTCATCTTGTCCTTACCACTTTGGAATGAGTAAGATCATAGTGGGTTTTTTCTTTTTTTAACTTAGGAATGCCTGCTAATTGATAGGATCAAATAAACCAGAAATTCCATCTGCATCAATGATTTCAATGGATATACACAAAGAAGCCCCCCTGGTTGACGTCATCATCGAGATACCACAGGGTAATTTTTTGAAGCGAGGCTCCACCGGAGAGTTGGATTTTATCTCTCCCTTTCCCTGCCCATTCAACTATGGATCGGTTCCGGCATTCATCGGACTGGACGGCGATCTTCTGGATGCCGTAGTACTCGGGCCGCGCCTTCCATTGGGTGCAACGGTAAAAGTTCCTGCTTTGGGGGCGATTAGAATGATCGACCAGGGGGTGTATGACGACAAACTGATATGTAGCTATTTACCAATTTCTCCTTGGAAGCAACGACTGATTCTTCTGTTTTTTATGATCTACGCCAGAGCCAAAAGCCTGCTTAATCTGACAAGAGGCCGCAGGGGACGCAATAGTTGTGAAGGTTGGCATAAGGCCGAGGATGCCTTGGCGAGGGCAACCCTTCGTTCTCATGTTGACTGGGAAGGACGAACAATGCCCTTTTAAAGTTCGATTTGGTTTTCATTGTTAACTCCAGAGTTAGAGATTACTCTCTTGGCCGGGTGTCCGCTAGATCAGGGCAAGATCATCAAACGATATCAGGAATGTACTCAAATAAAAGAGGATATAACACATGATGGAATTGGTTTGGGTTGGTACAGCTTATTTCGGCGGTCTGGTTTCCAGCCGTTTGTCTTTCCCGCCGCTGGTCGGGTATTTGGCAGCCGGCTATATTCTCCACATATTCGGGGTAGAGTCTGCTCAAACCCTGACGCATCTGGCCGACATCGGCATCGAGTTGTTGCTGTTTACGGTAGGCTTGAAGCTTAATTTGCGCTCCCTGCTGCGGCAGGAAGTGTTAAGCGTCGGCGGTTTGCATCTGGTTATTGTCACCGGCGTATCCGGCATCATTTTTCTGCTGCTGGGTGAGCAGACGGAAGGCGGATTAATCCTGGGCGCAAGCCTCGCTTTTTCCAGTACCGTGCTGGCGATCAAGGTACTGGAAGACAATAGCGAGCTGACTTCCTTGCACGGCCGGGACGTGCTCAGTATCCTGATTCTTCAGGATATCGTGGCGATCGCTTTGCTCGCTTTTGCCGATGGCAGGCAGTTCTCGTTTTGGGCGTTCGCCTTATTGCTGTTGCCGCTGCTGCGTCCCTTTGCGCATCGATTGCTCAACGTTAGCCAGGGCAATGAGTTGAGGCTGCTGCTGGGCGTTTCCCTCGCGTTGGCCGGCGGCTTGTCGGCGGAAAAAGCCGGCGTTTCACCCGATATCGGTGCCTTGTTGATGGGCGTGATGCTGTCCGCTCATCCTCAAATCGGCGATCTTTCCGAGAAACTCTGGAGTCTCAAGGAAGTCTTTCTGGTCGCTTTTTTTCTGCAAATCGGCCTGGCCGACTTGCCGAATCCCATTCAAGTCATCTACGCGTTCGGGTTACTGGGAATGTTGCCGTTGCAGGGCATCTTGTTCTTCGCGCTGTTTTTGCTGGCCGGCTTGCGTTCTCGCACCGCCTTTATCTCGACGCTCGCACTGATGACATACAGTGAGTTCGCCCTAATCGTCACCGACACGATGGTGAAGGCGAATCTGCTGGAGCCGGATTGGAATTCCATCATGGCCTTGGCGGTGGCTGGATCGTTGGCGGTCGCGGCGCCGATCAACCGGAACTCGCATGAGTTGTTTTTACGGTACGAGCCGCTGCTGATCCGTTTCGAGAAAAAAGCCAGGCATCCGGACCGGCTTCCCGAGTCCATCGGCGTAGCGGAATGGCTGGTCGTAGGCATGGGACGTACCGGCTTGTCGGCTTATCTGGCTTTGTACAGGCGGGAAAAGCGGATTGTCGGCCTGGATGCCGACCCGATCGTGGTGGAAAGTCATCTGGCCGAGGGGCGGCGCGTAATTTACGGGGATGCCGAAGACCCCGAGCTCTGGTCGGGACTGCCGTTGGGCAGGGTGAAAGGCATTATTCTGGCTCTGCCCGAATTTGATGCGCGTTGCTCGGCGGTACGCCAGCTGAGAAAAAGGGGTTATCAAGAGCGAATAGGTACGATTTGCTATCTTCCCGAAGAGCAACAGCAATTGAGGCAGCTCGGCGCGGACTTTACGATTCATCCGCTGGTCGAAGCCGGAAACCAGTTAGCCCAGCAGATATTTGGCGAAAAATTGGAGTTTCCTGAATAAGATGGGCTCTCGCCTTTCACCAGTCGTTGAACTCGGCGCTCTTACCGCGCGCTTTTTGCAAACAACAAGTCTGATATGCGATCTTAAAATGTATAACTATTTCATTAATTTTTTTAAGCAGGATAAAGGGGGAGCGGGGGAGGCTCTAAGCTTCGTTGAGATCCCTAGCAGCCAAACAGCGTTTTATTCAATTTTTTGGATACATGGTTTTGGCGCTGACGGACATGATGTTGACAACATAGCGCCGGAATTAGAATTAAACAAACGCGACCATATCCGCTTTATCTCGCCGAATGCGCCGGTTCGGGAGATGATGACCAGCGGGGAGCGGCGTGTAACCATGCGTTCCTGGTATGACATTTCAGAAATCGTTTTAAACGCAAGGGCAGATTACAAAGGTATTGACCAATCGGCTAGGTCGATTAACCAATTAATTGACCAAGAAATAGCGGCGGGCATTTCCAGTGAAAATATTTTATTGATGGGGATTTCGCAAGGTGGCTGCATCGCGTTGCACACTGGCTTGTGTTATCCGAAACGGTTAGGCGGGATTGTCGCCCTGTCGACGTATCTGTCAACGGCTGACGTGTTGGCCAAAAAAGCTTCCGCCGCCAATGCAGATATTCCAATATTTATGGCCCACGGTACCGAGGACACGTCGGTAGCAATAGAAAGCGGCAAAGCAGCGTTTAACGTCTTGCAAGAACGATATTATCCGGTCCAGTGGCATGAATATCCTATCGGACATCGAACTTGTGGCAAGGAAATAGAGGATGTTTCCAGCTTCATCAATCAAATTCTTTGCTAAATGCTGAGTTTTCCCCCGCTTCCGCAAGCTCCATCCAGGCAACTGACTTGAATCCGATTTTTTGGGCACTCTTGCACCTATGCCTTTTATAATCATTGGGAGCGGGTATCCATCATCATGGGTTCCAAACCTGCTCCTGGTGCTTGGAAATCGACGCCAATCCGCTAGGAGCGGATTTGGATTAATCCTTGATGGCTTGGCTGAAGCCTGTCATGAATCCACTAGTGTGTCCTTCAAGGTATGCCGACATGACGGAGCTGGTTATAACAGTTTGTTTTTAATCCTCGTCATATAAATACAAGAATGCGCTCACTTTTATTGTCGTGGCTTGCAAAATCGCAAAATCGAGCTCATGAATCCCATTGTTCTTTTACCGAAATTTCTAATGGAAACCATTCTTACCGTTCGCTGGGGTCTGATTATTACGTCGATATCAATGTCGAAAATATACCTGGAGCGCGGCTGATTCTTTTCAATAGGGACTTAGCACAAGAATTGAATCTCGATTTGCCTGAGTCCGATGAAGAGCTTGAAAGGATCATGCTCGAAAACTTTGCTTGGTTTAAATGCGCAGACCAACAAAGTGGTCCAATAACCGACAGTAAAACCGTCAAGACTTATTTTGCCACCCGCTATCAAGATTCGGACAACAAATCCGAAGGGAGTGCCTTGGGCGATGGGCGTGCAATTTGGGTAGGAGAAATTGTCAGTGAGCCACACCCCGGGAGTTTTCGATATTTGGATGTGGTGTTAAAAGGGACGGGGGTTACTCCCTTGGCATGGTTCAACCATCCCAGGCAAAGCCATAAGGACGGCATGGCAAGCATGACTGAAGTTGTCCATGAGTATATTTATAGCGCTGCCGCAAGAAAAAATGGTATCAATACGGCTGGCGTCCTGGCTGTCATCGAGCTTCCCTTTTATCGTGAAATCGATAATGAAAAGGCGGCAATCATTGTCCGGGTAGGCAACCATTTGCGGTTTGCGCATTTTCTCTATTTTTCGGATAGTCCTGCACTTCTAAAAAAAATTTTCGAGTATGCTCTAAAACGGGATATGGGGTTTTCATTAGACCATCCCATCACTGTCGAGGATATACGGAAATATCTGGACTTAGTTGTAACAAAATTGGCGGAAAACGCGGCAGTTTATTTCGATGTCCATGCCGTACACGGCTCTCCGACTTTCGGCAACAAGACGTCCTGTGGTGGAAGTATAGATATGGCTACTTTTGTGTTTCCCGATGCGCACCATGTCAATTACAGCTATATGTCCGAAGGCGCAAATTTGCTAGGTGGCGTCAATGGGCAAACCGAACAATTCTTTAATTTGTTTGGTCATTTAGTTAAAACCCTTAAAAAAAGCGGCTTTGAATATCAAATGGAAATTTTGCCGGTGGAATATTTCCACCGGCAATTTAGAAATAAATTCGAAGCGGTATTGACCTATCGATGGCTCAAGAGAGTAGGTTTGTCAGATCAGGAGATCGATACCCTTTCCATTACGGCTAAAGAGCGGTTCTACGACATAGTAAAATCAATCTACGAGGCGACCGGATCGAAACGGATCAGATTAAACAAAGGCAAAGTCTATATGGCTGCATTCGAGCCCAGGAGAATCCTGTCCGGGACAGCTGATTGCTTTGATAGTCTTGATGTTACCGTGTCGGTCTGGAGCAAGCTGTTCAAGGTAAACCGGAAATGGGGCACCTATAAACTTTCAGATGCCAAGTCGTATATCGTTGAATACCGAAAATCGATCATTGGCATTTTCAATGACCTTAAGGCATCGCAAGATACTGTCGCCGCTTGGAAGCGCAGAAGCAAAGAAATTAAGCTTTCGGAAAGACATGAACCGGGAGCGGACTTTTTCTACGATTCCGAAAGATTTTTAGCCTCCGAAGAAGTCTTGCATCTCATCAGACAAGGAAATGCTTCATGGCGCAAGATCAGCCAAGTCGCCGAAACGTCTACCCTAAGATTTGTTGATCATTTAAAAGACTGATTTGGCCTTGCCGAAGCCTTATTTAGCATGGACTTGCGAATGGCTAAAGGCGGGAAAACTCAAACATTAAAGGGCCGGATCAATAGCTGGCAAATATCATACGCCGTTTTGCAAACCGATTTATCGCAACTGAAATACTTCCTGATGAAAATCAGCCTCCGCGAAGCCGTGGGCAACAAAGTTTTCTCGCAACGCCTGACCGAATCCGGGGGGGCCGCAAAACCAGATGCTGGCCAATCGCCATTCCGGCACGGTATTGCGAATGAAATCGGCATCGAGTCGACCATCATTGCCGCTCACCAGCAAATGTAGCCTGACGTTGCCCGCCTGTGCGTCGGCTGTCAGCTTGTCGATTGCCGCCTGCTCGAAATCGGCCGTCGGATGGAACAGGTCGATTATCTGGGCGCTTGGGTTTTGCGCGCGGTGCTGCATCCGGGCGATAAACGGCGTGATGCCGATGCCGGCTCCAATCCAGATTTGACGCGGACGTTGATCGTGAAAATCGAAGCAGCCGTAGGGACCTTCCACCGTCACTGCCTGGTCAACTTTCAGGTTGTCGTGCAACTTGCTGGTATGGTCGCCCAGCGCCTTGGTGATGAATATGATACGCCGGTCTTTCGGATTCCAGGCAGAGGCAATGGTATAGGGGTGCGCTCCTTCCCTTTTGTTGGAAGTGACAAAAGCAAACTGTCCGGCATCGTGCCCCACCCAATCGTCCTGCAATTGGATGGATGTCTCGAGAACACGTAGCTCGGGATAGTAGGTCAGCGACTCGATCCTGCCTTGGGTTCGCTGGCTGGCACCGATGCGGCCAGACAACGCTATCAGCGCTGCCCCCGTTCCACCTAGCATCAACGCCGCCATGCACCAGCCTACCGGCTGGGACCAATAGGCAAATCGGAACAAGACAAGAGTATGATAGACCAAGATTAGGTAGAACGCCGCCAGCCATTTGTGAGTCTTGGTGAACAGATGGTAGGGGACGCGCTTGATCAGGGCCAGGGCGATCAGTGCCACTACCGCATAAAAAGCCCATTCGCCGAGAGATTCAGCCAGGCCGCGCTGCCCGCGCAGCCAAGTCTCCATCATGCCCTGGGCTTCATTAGCGGCCGGTTTGCGAGCCGGCTTGACCAACCAGCCCCAGCCTACCATCCACTTGGTGCCCTGGGCCCACCACCAGTGAATGATGGAAACTGCCAGCCCGGTAATCCCCAGCCACTTGTGCAGGCGATACATCTTGTCGAGTCCACCCAGGTAAGGTTCCAGCCATTTCGGTCGCACGGCCAAAAGCATGGCGACGCTCATGGCCCCCATACTGATGACCCCGGTAAATTGGATCAGTACGGTGCGAAACGAAAAATACGTAAAAGGGGTTGGGGCCAAGGTATCGGCAAGTAACCATAAGCTCGTCAGCACCAGCAATAGGGCGGAAATACTCCATTTGATTCTTTTCATGGTTAGTCTCGATCAGATGAATAACTGAAGACGCAAGTTCGGAAACCGTGACGACTGTAGCTTGGATTTTTTAATTCACGATTAACCAATCCGATAGCTATCACAGTCGTCCGCTGAGTCTTAGTCGCCGGTTAACTTGCCAGTGATAGATTCTGGCGAGCAACGGACGAATAAGCGGCATCCCGGCAAGCCATGAAAGAGGTTTCAGCAAAGGCACTTTATTCATAAGCAAAATATAAGCATCCATCTCGGAAAAAATCTGCTGATTCTCGTCTTTCACATGCAGTTCGGTTAACGCCTTGCGAGGGTCAATACCGATTTCACGCAGCTCTTCTTCCTTGCCGGTGATATCTATCCAGCAGACATTATCGCCCGCTTTACCCGCCAGTTTTTCATAATTTTGCCTGTCCTTGACGCATTTCGGACAGGCGCCATCGTAATAAACAACAATTTGGTGGTTATCCTGCTTCATACTTACCTCCTTCAATTAGGCAGAGTGATAACGAAATTAACACTTTATGTTTATCGGCCAAGGAACTGACAAGAGTCTTCCTATAAATTTAAAAGGTTGAAGAAAAACGCTTGATCAAATTTCAACCGGCCCGGTTGGTCAAAATCCAGTCGGTACCAGCAATGTTTTGCGCGTTATTTCATTTATTCGAGATTACTCGTGAAATCCCCCATATTTTTCCGCACACCCGGCAGCGGATCAAGTCCAAACCTGCGGGTGATGAATTTGATGATGGATGTCGTATCGTAAAGGGTGTGGTCAATAGTATGTTTCTTCACGAGCGGGGAAATCAAAATTGCCGGAATCCGTGAACCAGGTCCCCAACGATCTGCTTTAGGAGGTGGTACATGATCCCAAAGTCCTCCATTTTCGTCATAAGTTACTATGATAAACATACCCGGCCATTGAGGGCCGGCTTGTAACTGCCTGACGACCTCGGCGATATGCGCGTCGCCTGACATCACATCGGTATAGCCCGGATGTTGATTCAAAGTGCCTTGAGGTTTATAAAAAACCACGGGCGGCAAACTGCCCTTAGCAATATCTATCTGCAAGTCGGTGTAATCTTTCAGATGTGCAGCCCGTTGCTCGCGTCCTTTAAGGGTGGCGGGATCAAAGCGGCTGAAATAATTAAAAGGCTGATGATGCACTTGAAAGTTGGGGGAGCCTGCGGAACTGTTATAAATGACTTTTCGCGGTTGAGAAGGGCTTTGCATACCGTCGGCGACAGCCGCATGCCAGGCCCCAGCGTACCAAGCCCAATCGATTTGTTTGTCCGACAAGGTGTCGCCGATGGTTTTAGCGGTTTGAGGTTCGAGCACAAATGCCTCGCCTGTGGCATCAGGGTCTGCAAGTGCTGGATCGCCATGTTCAGCCGGCTTGGTTCCGCTAGGCTGAAACGGAGGTTGCACAGCGTTCACCGCGTAACTGAGCGAAGTTGTTTTATCCGCCGGCGTGAAAGTTAAATCGCCCGTATATTGCGGGGCAGCCTTTAACGCGCTCGTGCGCTTGAACGCCGGCATGCCGGTATGTTCATCCAGAATCGAAATCCGGTCGGCTGGTGGGTTTTTCATAACAGGTGTGCAGGCACATACCAGCCAGAAATGGTTAAGAAACGAGCCGCCGAATGCGCCCATGAAAAAATTGTCGGCAAGCGTGTATTCCTTGGCAAGCTGCCACATCGCCATACTTGATCCGTCGTAGTATCCCATCGTCAAGCCGCCGGCATTTGAAAACGCCGCAAATTGATTGTTACTGCCGCCGTTAAGCTGCATTTGATGGATGTAATACCGGTGCACTAAATCCGGCGATGAAACTTTGATGCCGTTAGCCGAGGGCGTGCCTCCCGGAGGGGCATCGATCCGAAATGGCTTGTTGGGTAAACGGCCGACAAAGGACCAGTTAGGATCGTTGCTGGTCCAAACCGGCGGTAAAGTGGGTAAAACCATCTTGCCGTCACGATCGAGTTGTAAATAGGTAGCGGGTTGTTTTAAGGCGTTACGGATGCCGTCGGCTCCTGGAAAAAGTCCATAGAGATTATCAAAGCTACGATTTTCTGCGTAGATCACAACTATAGTCTTGATCTTTTCGAGTGTCGCTTGAGCGCTTGTTGAGGGCGGATTGGTAGGCGCGGATGCTGAGTTGTTTATGGCGCAACCGAACAGTACCAGAGTAAAACTGAAAGCAAGGCCGATTTGTTGAAGCTTGACAGGCATAGCCACCTCGATAATTTTTTTTAAAAATAGTCATGAAAAGAACAGAGAAAATAAAGGATCGGAGTTTTTTCTTGATCGCTCTGCGTGCATTATAAAGTCCGCCATTAGAAGTCTACGAATGTATTAAACCATTTCAGGCATAGATTTAAGAGCATAAAAACTCTTTCATCAGTCATCTCAGTTCTAAGTGGGCAGCAGAAATTCGTTTGTGTTACTAGGATAGTGCAAGTCGTTGATTTACCAAATGACTATTGCAAACGAGTTTCATGCGAAGCACTTATGGCTATTACAGGTATCAACCAACTTTGCGGCAACATCAAATCTCCAGGCAAAAAAAATCCGGCGCGAAGCCGGATTTGAGAGAAGGGAGTATTGCTATGAGCATAAGCAATGTTTAATAGAATATCAGGTGTTACTTATATTTTGAATGTGACATATTGTCGCGCGTGAAAGGTAGGGCAGAGCATTCGGTCCAGACCTTAAAAAACGCCTAATCAAGCAATTTTTAGAAGCTGTCGGACAAAACATTAACCGCATATAGCCAGCATTATTTTCATCATAGCGATGGGAATGAAATTTTCGGAGGTTTGCGGTAATATTTTGAAATCTTTAGCCAAGAGGCGAAAACCGCCGAGCCAGGAAAAGGTCCCATCGACGGCCCTCCGTGGGCAATACAGCCCGTTTCCCTTCAATCTTTTCCGAAATAGGCAACGGCCGTTCCAGGGTTTTGGCGCTAAATTTCACCGCTGCCTCTCGGTATCCCGCATTCCCTGAAAAAGCCATGATGGATTTATTTTTATCCACCGCGCCTTCTAATATCATGCCAGCACTTGGGTATCACTCACATTCGCCGCATGGACATTCATGAAGTAAATTATCGACGCTATCGACTTACCCTTATACACAAGTCGACCCATTTCCCGGCGGGTATGGCGGCATTTATGTATAAAGGCATGGGCTCTATCGACCACAATGGGCGTTTATGCACTGTAACCAGCGCCAAGAGGCAAGCCAGAATGCTTCTCAGCCTTGAATTTCGGCAATCCCCTCGTCTTGCGGGTATGGCGGAATGATGAACTTGTGTGTAAGGACATGGGTTTTATTCGTTCAGTCAGGCCTCCTCGATGAAGCTTTGAGGCATCGAGGGGGCTGGCGTCAGCGTTCTTGGATGTCTTTTACTACACCGAGACCGCATATCCCGCCTGCAGTCGTGTATCCGCTGCCGATAACATATAACGCAGCGATTTAACCGGCGCTGATATCGGCAATAAGCGTGCCTTACGAGGAGGTCAAGACGATCAAACCGCGCTTTGTTGTCTATGGATAACGTAAATTGTTCGACGCATAATACAGCGTAGAGGCGCCGCGCTTGATTTATCAGAATGTCGTTGTCCATATTTTCCCTTCCCCTCGGGTTATTGTACGAAAAAACTTCAAATCGAATGGAAATTCGACAAAGAGTTGGTAAATTAATTCACCCAAAGCTGGGGTTTGAAGGCGTTTTTGTTCCTGGATGGAGCAGGCATCACTCAGTAGCAATCAGACCATCTATAAAACGTCAAAAAATCGCCCATGAGGAGGGCTGCTCTAGTTTTTACCCCGTGTTATTTGAGCGGGGTAAAACCGCCTTTGCCGCATGAGTCTGAAATCGCGAAGTCACATCCTTATGATCTTGATCAGGAAAGCCTGCATCTTCGTTTTGAAATTTGGTTTTAGCGGACGTTGATTGATTATGTGATATAAATTTACGGGTCATGTTATGGCGCTTCAAGCCATCAGCTACCCCGGGTAAAAAATCTTCAATAATGGCTTTGGGGCTTAGGTACAAATTGACACTTTGTTAATTTAAGATCATGGCGTTTAACATACACGCTATAGTGATTTAGCATCCAAGACGTAACAGATGACTTCAATGTCCAGGCTGCTTATCAATCTTGTAAACAGATAAAAAACCGCCCCAATGGCTCTGGTAGACCAGACTGACGCCCTCGGGCAATTTCTTTAGCGAATCGACAAAAGGCAGCAATCTCACCAGCAGCGTATTTTTGGCTTTCGTATCGGGCGTGGACCAGACGCGGTAATAATTGCCTTCTTTCTGCGCCAGATAATTGCCGTCACCGCTTTCGTGGGCCCAGCGTTTGACTTGAGCAATGTCTCCGTGCAGGTCATTGCTTGCCGGGATATTTTTCGAATCGAGCAGCAACGGTGTGCCGCCGTAGGCGCTGAACTCGGCCAGATGCAACAGCAGATCATTATCGACCAGCAGATAGATCGGCCTTGATGCGCCGAAATATACGGCGATCTCGGCAATGGCTTTGTCGCTGTCCATGGACAGCCAGCGCGCCATTTGCGTCAGCCGTGCGTTCTCCTCATCCGATGCCAAAGGAAGGGTATCTCGCAGTGCATTCCAGACCGGATTCGCAAAGGTCTTCATGGCGGGCTTGCGCAACCAAGGATCCTTGCCGCTCAGGTAATGCAGGCGCTGGCCGTCGTCCCACCAACTTAAAAACAGAGCGTCTTTCGGCGCCTTGCGGGCAATGACCTCGGCTGCCGCATGCCAAATGTCGTGGCGCGATCCGGTTGGGCTGGAAGCAATAGCCTGCGCGTCCTTCGGAAACAAGACAGCGCTCTGCCGAACGCCGTCCTTATCCTGATAAAGGGCAACGAGCAACTCGAATAAATCCTTGCCGTCCTGGCTGAAGATATAGCGCTCGACCGACTGTGCGGGGAAATGCCCCTGTATAGCAGTTTGTGGTTCCGGCGCGTGTCGGGTGCTGAGTTGCTCAGCGTCTTTCACGCCATCCGCCGTCGCCGATGGCGCGAATATCCATTGCCGGTACACCATCATGCCGCCCGTTGCAAGCAGCATGATACTAGTCATCAAAAGCAGGCCCTTGCTGAGTTTTTCAGGCATCATTGAGGTTTTTCGCCTTGCTCGTCCTCTACTTTTTTACTTCCAAAAGGGCCGAACACCTTATAAGCCACGCCCAAGCCGAGCACGATTAAGAGCAGGCCGCCGATGCCGAGGCCGCCGCTTTTTTCTTCACTCTTTGCAGAAGAAGCTGTCGCCGCCGGTGCTGCCTTGACAGCCGCTGATTTGCCGGTCTTTTCGCGAAGGCGCGTATCTTCATCCATGATTTCGGCATAGTCCTTCATCAGATTCGACCAGCCTTCGGTGTAGGTGAAGCCGCCCGGATTGGCGTGGAAAATGCCCTTGTAATGTTTAATCACGTCATGCTCCCACATGTCGGCATGGATGCGTTCCACGCGGCTGGGGTTGTTGCCTTTCGCCCAGAACAACTGGAAGAATCCGGCCGCCGCGTCCTTTTCAGGAGCGGGGGGATTGGGACGGTTAGTTTTCTGGCCGACCAGCAGGCCGTCGTCATAAAGTTTGGTGACGACTTTTTTTGCCTCCTGTTCCACGGCCAAGCCCTGAATGGTGCCTTTATCGGCTGCATCCAGATAGGCCTTGGCGAAGCTGGCCGAATGGCACAGACTGCACGTGTCGACCCACGCCGCTTTACGGTCCTCAAACCAGGGATGGCCAAGGTTGTCAGCGATCGCCGGTGTCGGGTTGAACGCCCAGCGTACTTTACGGACCAAATTGTGCGAGTATCCGCCCTTGTATTCGAAATGGCAGACCTGGCATGTCGGTGCCGTATAGCCGCCTTTGGCGATGGCGTCTTTCAGCGGAACTTCGAAATTCCACTTGGCCTTGCCCTGCGTTTGGTACACGGTGCCGTGCTTGGACATCATGAAGTTTTCAAACTCGTTGTGGTCCGCGCCATTGTGGCAGGTCGAGCAGGCCTCCGGCTGCCTGGCCTCGGCGGCCGAGAAGGTGTGGCGGGTATGGCAGCCGTCGCATTTGTTTTGCTGGTAATGGCACATGTCGCAGCCTTGCGCGACTTCCCGTTCCGGCATCGCAGCCCAGATGGTGTTTTCGACGTTCGCTTCCCAGTCGGTCGCGTGGGATGGATGGCCTTTGCCCCATTGTTTCTGCGGCCATTCCTGGTTTTTTTCCGATTCGGCTTCGGCGAATTCATTCAAGTGGCACGTGCCGCAGGCGGCGCGGTCCGGCATCACCAGATTCTCGGCATGGTTGATGGTTTGCTTGCCGACGCCGCCGTGACAATCGATACAGCCGACCTGATCGAGCTGCCGGCCATTTTCAAGGAGGCCTAATTTGACGAGGTTGGCTTCCACTTCGGCCAGTTTTTGCTTTTTGTAGGCGCGTACATCGCTGTCCGGCAGATTTCGAATGGCGGCCAGATTACTGTGGACACTATTTTTCCAGGCATGGAACGCGCCCGGGCTGGAAGCTTCATGGCAGGCGATACAGGAATCGCGTCCGAATTCGCCCTGCACGGTTTTGGGCGGCTTGTAGAAATCTTTGGGGTTCCAGTACTTCTGGATCGGAATTGGTTCCCAAAAGGCGGCGTGCGAGCCCTTGCCGGGGTGCGCGTCATAATAATTCTTCTTGAGTTGTTCAAACTCGGGTTTATCCGTGCTGGCAACTCCGATGCCGCAGAATCCTATTACGCTGAATAACAACACACTCAGCAAAAGAAGTATCTTGTGTTTCATGGTGCACCTCTATGGCCGTACTGGAATTTTGTATCGAATCGAAACTAAAGTCTAGCGCAATACGGGTCATAATAAAACAAATATTGCATGGGAAGCTAACGGTATCTCGTGGAAGGAGGTTCGCAACTTGCGTCGCACCGTCACAGTCAGATCATACAGGAGAGTCATAGGCAATGAGTTTATCGAACTATCTGTTTGGAACTTATCATTCCATATCGGCATTCCCTATTTGCGGATTTCTCGACGCCTTTGGGAATTTCCTCCGTCCGCGCCGCCATCTTCGACGATTTCAACGACGCAATTTGCGCTGGCTGGACGCCTTACGACTCCGATGTCCGGGACGTTTTCGTTCCCCATGGAGTGTCGGGTAGCATGTCTTATAAAATGGCGTCTCCATGGCGCGGCCTCTTCAGTCTGAGCCGCATTGGCAGTATAAACATGAAAGAGCCGGTTCATACGCAATTCCGCGTGGAGGCGGATTTGCCGAATTGGACCAATAACTGAGGGGAGGGCATTGGACTCTTGGCGTGGTTGCAGGAGCCTGTTCCGCCGTTGTTTCTCCGTGGGATACGCCTTGCTCTCAAGAGCGATAAACCCATTCGATAGGGCTTGGCGGAAAAAACTTTGTTTCTAATTACAACATGTTAAAACGCTGTGATGCCGTTTTTTCACTTGGCGTGAGCGAGGAATGGAACTGCGCGATACCTCCCCACTCCTGCAAAACGGCACTCAAAGCAGGGCAGCAAAAGAGCGTCAAAGTTTACAATCAGTTATTGCAAATGCGGGAGTTTGCGGGAGCGTTCTGTGCACTGTTGCCTATCAAATTCATGATCTTTGCCGAGCAGGGAACCTGCACGCATTGGTCTATGTCATTCTGTTAAAATATCCACTATTCGCAAACGGCGGCTTCTGCAAAAATACAAAGCGTAATGATCAAATTTCCAGGACCGATAACAGTCAGCGTTTTGCTGACAGGGCTTCTTACCTTTTCCGAATTCGCGGCCGCAACGCCGTCGGCGGATACCGGCGTGCTCGCGCAGCAACTGGAACAGGAGTTCAAAGGTGCGTATAGCGAACGCCTTGATCCGGTCGGCAAGGTCAGAAGTTTCGAGTTGACTGCCGCTCCGGCCGAATGGGGCGTCGTGCCGCCCTACCGGACCGCCGTCTGGGCCTATAACGGCACAGTGCCGGGTCCGGTGCTGCGCATCAAGCTGGGCGAAACGTTGAAGGTCAAATTGACCAATAATTTGGCGCAATCGACCACGATGCATTGGCATGGGATCAGGGTGCCGAATGCGATGGACGGTGTTCCCGGCGTCACGCAACCGCCAATCAAACCCGGCGGCAGTTTTACCTACCAATTTACGCCGAAAGACGCCGGCACCTTTTGGTTTCATCCGCATTTGAATTCGCCCGAACAGATCGAGCGCGGGCTGCATGGCGCGTTGATCGTGGAAGACTCGAAGGAGCCCCGCTATTCGCAGGATCTGGTCTGGGTGATGGATGACTGGTTGTTCGAGAATGGCGCCAGCATTTATGGGCAATTCGTGACCGGCCATGATCTCGCGCATGACGGGCGCTGGGGCAATGTCGTGACCGTGAATGGCAAGTACTTGCCGTCGATTCCGGTAAAAGCCGGTGAAAGGCTGCGGATCAGGCTGATCAATGCCGCCAATGGACGCGTTTTCTCGCCGGCGTTTGACGGCTTGTCGCCTAAAGTGATTGCGGTCGACGGTATGCCGGCCGGCGCGCCCTTTCCTTTGTCGCAGTTTAATCTGGCGCCGGGCAATCGTCTCGATCTGGATCTGGTGATTCCGAAAGAAGCGGCGGGTAAATTGCTGGTCGTGTCCAATCGCTTTGGTCGCTCACAGCAAACGCTTGCCTTTTTGGATGTGGCGACGAAAACGGTTGTCAAAACACCGACATTCGAGCCTCCGAAGGCGGCGCATTTTCCGGCTTGGACTGAGGCGCTTGCCGCGCCTGTCGCGCATGAGTTTATCCTGAATGCGGAACGTGGCGGTCCTTATGGCATCAGTTGGACCATCGACGGCAAGATCGGGCACGAAAATGTGGCGGCGACACTGCCTTACGGTAAATTCAGCCGCTTGCGCTATACCAATAAATCGGGCCGCCTGCATCCGATGCATTTGCACGGCCAGTTTTTCAAACTTCTTGCGGTGGACGGCGAGCCCGCGCAGGAGAATTTCTGGCGCGATACGCTGCTGGTCGGACCCAAGCAGTCGGTTGATGTCGGTTTGGTGCCGCTCGATAAAGGTCTATGGGCCAACCACTGCCATATTCTCGAACACGCCGAAGCCGGCATGATGAGTACGTTCAAGGTCGAATGACGTTAGGCAACATTTCACGTAATGTCGGGGCGTGGAACTGGATTTAAGAAGGCTAGCACGTAAGTTTATTCTTGTATGCGGGTAAAAAAGGAGTAATATAAAAAACGCTAGATAGCGATCGTTAGGCTCATGAAAGTTTCCCGCATCCGGCTAGAAAAAGAGCGGAGTGTTATCGGTATATATGGGCTTTCCGATGATTTATACTAAAAATCAGTGTGGTGAAGGGGAATTGTGGGCCGCCGCGGATTGGAAGGTTTGTTCCTATGCGCTGAATTGATCATGGCAAAAATTTTTCATTGCGTTAAAAATTATTTTCAGCCACTGAATTCGGAATGTGCCCTCGGTTGAGAAGATAACTGATTTTGCTTTGTATGAGGAATTATTTTATTTATGGCATTCATAATTACCGAAGAACACCTGGCCGCCATTGCGGGAAAATCCACACAGATGATGGGAGAGCTTGCGGATTGGATCAATAAGACATGCCCCGGCTACGAAATTGATACGCCGCAGGAATACGCGCATTTTTTGGCGCAGGCTTGTCACGAGACCGACCGTTTCCGAACGCTCCAAGAGTATGCATCGGGCAATGCCTATGAAGGCCGTAAGGATTTGGGCAATACGCACACCGGAGACGGCTCAAGATTCAAGGGGCGGGGTATATTTCAAACCACCGGGCGTGCGAATTATTTGCAACTGGGCGTCAAGAAAGGCCAGGATGATTTGTTCATTAATTCCCCCGAATTGCTCGAGCAGCCGGAATATGCAGTCTGGAGCGCCTGTGAGTTTTGGGGCGGGCGGCATTTGAACGATGCCGCCAATCATGCCGATAGCGATATTCTGAAGAAGAAATATGGAGGGGTGGTGCATGACGTGTCACCGGTCGAATTCATCAGTATTTCGATTAACGGAGGATTAAACGGCATCAATGAGCGGAAGAAATTTTATGCGCTTGCGAAGAGTGTACTGATATGAATCGGCTCGCACGGTTTGCGGGAAATCATTTTTCCGATTAAATCGAAGCTGTTTTGGATAAGGCAATGAGCATGCCAGTCCGGCTTGTTAGGAAAGCCCAAAGAAGTTTCGACGATTCTTGTAAAAAAGACGTCTTTAGTCATATCGGAGTTTGGGATAAGTAGGGACGCTTTATTGCTCACCAGGCTCTTCATATTGGTTACGGCATGGCCAATACGGCAAATTACAGATCATGGATGATCAGAAATGCCGGCAACAAGTGCTCTCGATCGCTTGGGGTCTTACTTACGCCCCCGGTTTGTTTGCTCGGACGTGCAGTAGCTGGTTACTGCCGCGCTCACGTCGGTGTTCGGCGTGCACTCGGCCGCATCCCCGACAGCAAACGGCGGTGCGAACGGAACGGAAATGGTTGCTCCCGAGAAACCCCGTTCGGTTTATTGAAGGCCCGAAGCGCCGTGCAAACGGCGCTTCGGGCCCAATGAAGAAAAAAGCTATTTAGAGCCTGCTCAGTAAATACAACCCATTGATTATGAATATTTCTTTGGCGATATTTGCTATAATTAATGCACAAATAATAGGTCTTTATCCTCAAAAACCGTGCAGCGATGATTCGA